>CAYZXQ010000008.1:50552-57816 GCA_964482465.1 uncultured Nigerium sp.
GTGGGTCGGTGATTGGGGTGGCGTGGCGAGGTGACTGCCCGGATGGGGCTGCCGGAGTGGGTTGCCGGGTGCGCAGTGTGCCAGCCCCCTTCGGGCAGTCGGGTCGAACGGACAACACCAACCTGTGGGTAACCCCGCTCCGGACGCCCGGCGCCCCCGGCGAACGCCCCATGATCGGGGCATGGACAATCCCACCCCGCACCACCTGCCCCGTTCGCGCGCCGAGTACGCGGGCGCCGACGTCCCCGCTTGTCGGTCGCATGACCTCGCACGTGTCGGGACCGAGTGCGCGGACGCCACTCTCGCCCCGTGCCGTCCGCAGGATTCGCCTACCCGCGTGGAATCCCCGGACTCAGACGTCACCTTTCGTCCGCAGGATTCGCCTACCCGCGTCGAGCGCGCGGACGCCGCACGGCGCGAGCATGCTCGCAGGCATTCCATCGCCGAGCGCCTTGCCGCCGACCACGACGGCGTCGTCACTCGCACGATGCTGGTCGACGCCGGGCTGTACCGCACGCAGATCCGCTCGGAGGTGGAACGTGGCGTCTGGAGGATCGCCGGTTGGCACACGCTGAGCATCCTCGGTCCGGTCCCGACCGGACGCGGTCTGTGGTGGCGGGCGCTGTGGGAATCGGGTTCCCGCTCCGTGCTGGATGGGGTGACGGCCCTGCAGGTTGCGGGGCTGACGGGCTGGCGCGAGGACGTCATCCACGTCGGTGTGCCGATCGACGCGAAGCTACGGCCGATCGACGGCGTCCGCCACCACCGGCTCCGCGCCGTCGGTGACGTGATCGAGGTGGGGTTGCGCCGGACCCGCCCCGAGGTGGCGACGATCCGCGCCGCCCAGTGGGCTCGCACCGACCGGCAGGCGAGCACGCTGGTGGCGATGGCGGTGCAGCAGCGGCTCGTGCGGCCCGCGGACGTGCTGGCTCGCTGGGATCAGGTGCGCTATTCCCCGCGTCGCGGCCTCCTGGCCGGCGTGATCGCGGACGTGTGTGACGGCGCGCACTCCATGTCCGAGCTGGATTTCGCCCGGTTGTGCCGAGAGTGGGGCCTGCCCGAGCCCACGCGCCAGGCCATACGGAGCGGCCCGCGGGGGCGCGTCTACCTGGACGTCTTCTGGGAACACCTCGGCGTCCACGTCGAGATTCAAGGCGTGCAGCACCAGCAGGGGGAGGCCGTCGTCGAGGACGCCCTGCGCTTCAATGAGCTCGCCCTGGGTGAGCCGATGACGTCGTTGCAGGTGCCGGTGCTCGGGTTGCGCGTGCGTCCCGACGAGTTCATGCGCCAGGTGGAGCGGGCGCTGCGACGAGCGGAGGCCCGCCGCGCGGCGTGAGAGGTGACTGCCCGAAAGGGGCTGCCCATCTGCGTTCCCAGGAGCGCACTCCGGCAGTCCCTTCCGGGCAGTCACTCGGGAGGTGCCAGCAGGGACCGGGCGGAGAGGTGCTCCACCACCCCACGGCCGACCGCGTCCTCGGGGTCCGGCCAACTCGACCCGGACCGGGCGCCAGTCCTCGCCCACCCGATACCCGCGTGACTCCAGCCACGCCACGAACGCGTCGGACCGGTCGGCGTCCAAGAAGACATCGAGATCGCGATGCGGCCGCGTTTGTCGGCCGTCGAGCGCGTCGACGCTCCAGCCTCCGTTGCACTGATAGACGACCCCGGCGGACTCCAGCCAGTCGACCACCGCGACGACCTCGCGGGCGGGGGTTCAGGTGGCTTCTCCTCGCGGATCGACCGGGCCGCCACGCTGGGTGAGCTCCCACACCTCTTGGGCGAGAGGCTCGAAGCGCTCGGCCGGACCGGCGATGTCCGCGGAGAACCAACGCACGAACTCCTCGTGACAGATCCGACGAAGCTCCCGCACCGATGTCGCTTCGTCCAGCCGCGCCACGATGGACTCGGCCTCGGGGTCGTACTCGTCGGTGTTCGTCTCGAACGCGATGCCGACGGGATCGTGCGTGAACAAGATCGCGGATACCCCCTCGACCAGGGCCTCCCATCCCACCAGGAGTTGGCGGCGCCGGACGCGCCCGCCCAGCGCGTCCTCGGGCGTAGCGCGGACGTGGTCCTCGGGCGTGTCCCGGTTCACGCTGACTCCCCTCCGCGGACGTGGGGCACATGGCCTCCGACCGGCATTTCGGCCGACGCCGTCGAGTCGACGACCCGGGGTGTCCCGACCGCTCCGATCCCGGGCGCGAGGTCCCGGGCCTGGTGACCTCGGCTGACGTGCACTCGCCTCGGCTCCTCACCTTCGGTCGACACGAGGGTAGCTGTCGGAGGCGGGCCATCGGGGGAGACAACCCCACATCCCCGAAGGCGACCGGGGAAGTCGTCGGACGACCCGCACCCCGGACGCGGACCAGCCTCGCCGGTCACCAGCGTCGCGCCCACCACTGAGGCAGGTGGGGCCGCTCCGTGCCCAGGGTGGTCGGCAGCCCGTGGCCCGGCCACACCACGGTGTCGTCGGGGAATCGGTCGAACAGCTTGGTCGTCACCTCGGTGAACAGGCGGGTGAAGTCGGCGTCCGACCCCGTCTTGCCCACCCCGCCGGGGAACAGCGCGTCCCCGACGAACAGCTCCACCGGACCGTCCGCGGGCTCATACACCAGGGCGATCGAGCCGGGGGTGTGCCCGACCAGCCCGATCACCTCTACCTCCACCCCACCCACGCGGACGCGGTCGCCGTCCCACACCCGCCGGTCGACGCTGACGCCGGTCGCCTGCTCGATCGCTGCGGCGTCCGGAGCCCCCGCGACCAGGCGGGCACCCGCGGCGTCCGCGACCTCGGCCAGCGCCCCGACGTGATCGAGGTGCCGATGGGTCGTGACGATCGTCGCGATCCGGACGCCGCGGGCGAGGGCCAGCAGCGTGTCCGGCTCGGCGGCGGCGTCCACGAGCAACGCCTGGTCGCCGTCGACCATCAGGTAGGCGTTGTTGTCCAACGGACCGACCGAGACCCGCCGCACCTCCACGACTCACCCCGCCAGGGGCCAGACCAGCCCGCCCGCACCGGAGAGCGCGGCGCCGTCGTAGCGTCCGGCGAGCCAGGCCCACAGGGCGGCGTCCGTACCCGTCACCCGGCGGCGGATCCCCGTCCCGCCGAAGGACTCGGTCACGCCCGAGTCCGATTCGATGTCGACGCTCGGCAGCGTGTCGTCGTCGCGCAGCAGCAGGCACAGCCACTGCAACAGCCACCGGGAGGGGACGAGATCGAGATCCGACCACGAGTAGCCGTGGTCGAGGTCGATGTGGTGCAGCGTCAGCTCCTGCAGCCGGACCAGCGGCAGCACCGACGCGGGGAACTCGCCCTCGGGCAGCCGGATGGGCATCAGCCAGTCTTCTACGTGGTCGAACGCCAGGTCGAGACGCTCGGCGGAGGTATCCAGATCGATCTGCAGATCGAGGCCGCGGCGCTCGGCCCCACGCTCGATGGCGTTGTACTTGACCGCGTCGGACGGGTAAAGCGTGCGGGTGTCGCCCGAATGCGCCGCGACGATGAGCCCGCGCAGGGCGTCGGCGGACCGCGCCAGGTGTGTGGCGACGTGTGCTCGCGTCCAGCCGGGCAGCAGGCTGGGGGCGGCCCAGTCGGCGTCGCTCAGCGCGATGGTGTCCCCGAGGAGACGCTGGGTGGCCTCCGCGATGCGCCGGCGGAGGGGTTCCACCTGCCCGTGATTCACGATGTCGAGCACGGATCAAACCTAGGCCCTCCAGCGCCAAATGGGGAGCGAAGCGCGCTGCAAGGAATGTCAGGGGCGGCCCCTACCATGAACGGCGTGACTGAACGCCTGATCGTCCGGGGTGCCCGCGCGCACAACCTCCGGAACGTCAACCTCGACCTGCCCCGCGATGCCCTCATCGTGTTCACAGGCCTGTCCGGCTCGGGAAAGTCGTCCCTGGCGTTCGACACGATCTTCGCCGAGGGGCAGCGCCGCTATGTCGAGTCGCTGTCGGCGTATGCGCGCCAGTTCCTCGGGCAGATGGACAAGCCCGACGTCGACTTCATCGAGGGGCTCTCGCCGGCGGTCTCCATCGACCAGAAGTCGACCAACCGCAACCCGCGCTCGACGGTGGGCACCATCACCGAGATCTACGACTACCTGCGCCTGCTGTTCGCGCGCATCGGACGCCCCCACTGTCCGGTCTGCGGCGAACCCATCAGCCGCCAGTCCCCGCAGCAGATCGTGGATCGCCTGCTCGCCCAGTCCGAGGGCACGCGTTTCCAGGTGCTGGCCCCGGTCGTCCGGGGGCGCAAGGGCGAATACGTCGAGCTGTTCCGGCAGCTCACCACGCAGGGCTTCAACCGCGTCCGGGTCGACGGTGCCGTGCACCAGTTGGCGGCGGTTCCGGTCCTCGACAAGCAGAAGAAGCACAGCATCGACGTCGTCGTGGATCGGCTGGCCGTCAAGCCCACCATCAAGCAGCGGCTCACCGATTCGGTCGAGACCGCGCTGGGCCTGGCGGGCGGCCTGGTCTCCATCGACTACGTCGATCTCCCCGACGACGATCCCGGACGCGAGCGCCGCTACTCCGAGCGCCTCGCGTGCCCGAACGACCACGACATCTCCATCGAGGAGCTCGAACCCCGGCAGTTCTCGTTCAACGCCCCCTGGGGCGCCTGCCCGACGTGTTCGGGGCTCGGCACCCAGATGGAGGTCGATCCCGACCTGGTCGTGCCCGACCGCACCAAGTCGCTGTCCGAGAATCCCGTGGCGCCGTGGTCGTCGGTGTACGTGGCGGGCTACTTCCAGCAGTTGTTCCGGACGCTGGCCGAGCAGGAGGGCTTCTCGCTCGACACGCCGTGGCGCGAGCTCCCCGAGCGGATCCGCGGGATCGTCCTGAACGGCCTGCCGCACACCCTGCGCGTCCACACGCGCAGCCGCCACGGCCGCGAATCCAGCTTCAACGCCAAGTTCGAGGGCGCGCTGCCCTACGTCCGGCGGCGCTTCGCCGAGGCCGAGTCGGACAACAGCCGCGAGCGCTTCGCCGGCTACATGCGCGAGGTGCCCTGCGACGCGTGCCGCGGCGCCCGGCTCAAGCCGGCGTCCCTGGCGGTCACGGTCGCCGGCCGCAACATCGCCGACGTGTCGAGCCTGGCCATCGCCGAGTTGGCGCAGTTCATGCGCGCGCTGAGCCTCACCGAGCGTGAGGCGCAGATCGCCGAGCGCGTGGTCAAGGAGATCAACGAGCGGCTGCGGTTCCTGCTCGACGTCGGCCTGGATTACCTCACGCTCTCGCGCGCGGCCGGGTCGCTGTCGGGCGGCGAGGCCCAACGCATCCGGCTGGCCACCCAGATCGGGTCGGGGCTGGTCGGCGTCCTCTACGTGCTGGACGAACCGTCCATCGGCCTCCACCAACGCGACAACCGCCGCCTCATCGACACCCTCGTGCGCCTGCGTGACCTCGGCAACACTCTCATCGTCGTCGAGCACGACGAGGACACCATCCGGGTTGCCGATCACATCGTCGACATCGGGCCCGGCGCGGGGGAGCACGGCGGCCGGATCGTCGTCGAGGGCACGTTCGCCGACGTGCTCGCGGCGCCCGACTCCCTCACGGGGGCGTACCTGTCCGGACGCCGCCACATCGCCCTGCCTGCGGTGCGGCGTCTAGGCAACGGCAACAAGCTGACGGTGCGGGGGGCGTCCGAGAACAACCTCCGCGACGTCACGGTCGACTTCCCGCTCGGCTGCATGATCGCCGTCACGGGCGTATCGGGGTCGGGCAAGTCGTCGCTGGTCAACCAAATCCTCTACCGGGCGCTCGCCAAGCACCTCTACAGCGCCCGGGAGGTCCCCGGCCGGCACGAAACCATCACGGGTCTCGAACACGTCGACAAGGCCATTCACGTCGACCAGTCGCCGATCGGGCGGACGCCGCGCTCCAACCCCGCCACCTACACCGGGGTGTTCGACCGGATCCGCAAGCTGTTCGCGGAGACGCCCGAGGCGAAGGTCCGGGGCTACCAGCAGGGCCGCTTCAGCTTCAACGTCAAGGGCGGACGCTGCGACAACTGCGCCGGCGACGGCACGATCAAGATCGAGATGAACTTCCTGCCCGATGTGTACGTCCCCTGCGAGGTGTGCCACGGGGCCCGGTACAACCGCGAGACGCTCGAGGTGCACTACAAAGGCAAGACCATCGCCGAGGTCCTCGACATGCCGATCGAGGAGGCGCTGGAGTTCTTCGCCCCCATCTCGGCCATCGCGCGGCACCTGCAGACGCTCGTGGACGTGGGGCTCGGCTACGTGCGGCTCGGCCAGCCCGCCACCACGCTGTCCGGCGGCGAGGCCCAGCGGGTGAAGCTCGCCGCAGAACTACAGAAGCGCTCGACCGGGCGCACCGTCTATGTCCTCGACGAGCCCACCACGGGCCTCCACTTCGAGGACATCAACAAGCTGCTGCTCGTCCTCGGACGCCTCGTGGACGCCGGCAACACCGTCGTCGTCATCGAGCACAACCTCGACGTCATCAAGACCGCCGACTGGGTAATCGACATGGGTCCCGAGGGCGGATCCCGGGGCGGCATCGTCGTCGCCGAGGGCACCCCCGAGCAGGTGGCCGCCCACCCCACGAGCTTCACGGGCGCCTTCCTCGCGCCGCTCCTGGCGTGAGGCGGGGGCGTCGGCTCCCGGCGGCGGACGCCTGTGACCTGCGCGGTGGCTGGGTGGGGTCTTCCGGCGTGAGGCGGGGGCGTCCGCGTCCGGTGGCGGATGCCTGGGGCCTCTGCGGTGGCCGGGTGGGGTCTTCCGGCGTGAGGCGGGGGCGTCCGCGCCCGGTGGCGGATGCCTGGGACCTGCGCGGTGGCCGGGTGGGGTCTTCCGGCGTGAGGCGGGGGCGTCCGCGCCCGGTGGCGGACGTCCTCAGGCGCCGGTGATCTTGAGCTTGTCGCCCTCGACGGTCACGGTGGCGGTGGCCAGCGGACGGGTCGCCGGACCGTTGGTCACGCTGCCGTCGGCCAGCGAGAAGCGCGCGCCGTGGCACTTGCAGACGATCTCGGAGCCCATGATGGACGACACCGGGCACCCCTGGTGCGTGCACGACTTGTTGAAGGCCTTGTAGACCCCTGCCGTCGGCTGGGTCACCACGTACTTGGCGTCGCCGAGGATCTTGCCGCCGCCGACGGGGATGTCGGACGCGGCGATCGTGGTCTCGGTCGCGGCGCGGCTGCCCACCTGGTTGGGCGGGGTGCACCCGGCGGTGCCCGCGGCGGTGCCGGCGGCGATCGCGGTGAGTCCCGCGGCGGTGAGGAACGAGCGTC
>CAYZXQ010000008.1:57916-66111 GCA_964482465.1 uncultured Nigerium sp.
CGGCGGTGCCGGCGGCGATCGCGGTGAGTCCCGCGGCGGTGAGGAACGAGCGTCGATCGGTCATGGCCCCCACCCTAGCCGGGGCGGACGCCGCGGCGTCCGCGTGTCACCGGCGGCGTCTAGGGTGGGTCCATGGCCGATCCGGCGAGCTACCGTCCGGCGCCCGGGAGCATTCCGACCGACCCGGGCGTCTACCGGTTCGTCGACCCCGCGGGCGTCGTGCTGTACGTCGGCAAGGCCAAGAACCTGCGCCAGCGGCTCAACTCCTACTTCGCGGACCCGGCGTCGCTGCACTTCCGCACCCAGACGATGGTCCGGACGGCCGCCCGCGTCGAGTGGACCGTCGTCCGCAACGAGCTGGAGTCCCTCCAACTCGAGTACACGTGGATCAAGCAGTACGACCCGCGCTTCAACGTCAAATACCGCGATGACAAGTCCTATCCCTGGGTCTGCGTCACCTGGAGCGAGGAGTTCCCGCGGGTCTTCGTCGGCCGTGGCGCCAAGCGCAAGGGCTGGCGCTACTACGGCCCCTACGCGCAGGCGTGGGCGATCCGCGACACCATCGACTCCCTGCTGCGCACCTTCCCGATGCGCTCGTGCACCGGCGGCGTCTTTCGCAGCGCGAAGGCGTCCGGACGCCCCTGCCTCCTCGGCTACATCGGCAAATGCTCCGCGCCGTGCGTGGGCCGGATCGACGCGGACGCCCACCGCGCCATCGTCGCGGACGTCTCCGACTTCCTGTCCGGGCACACCTCCGCGCTGGCGGCCCGCCTGCGCCGCCAGATGCTCGCGGCGTCCGAGGCCCTCGAGTTCGAGCGGGCGGCGCTGCTGCGCGACCAACTCGGCGCCCTCGAGGCGGCGACCGAACGCAACGCCATCGTGCTCGGCGACGGTACGGACGCCGACGTCGTCGCCTACGCCTACGACGAGCTGGAGGTGGCGATCCAGGTGTTTCACGTCCGGGCGGGCCGCGTCCGCGGGCAACGGGGCTGGGTGGCGGATCGGGCCGACGACTCGACCATCCCCGAGCTCCTGGAGGCCTTCCTGCTGCAGCTCTACGCCGACGGGGAGGCGGGGGGCACCGAGGTGTCGGGGTCGATCCCGCGACAGGTGCTGGTTCCGGACGCCCCCGCCTCCGGCCGTGCGCTGGAGGAACTGCTGAGCGATGTCCGCGGGTCCCACGTGGACATCCGCGTCCCGCGCCGCGGCGACAAGCGCGCCCTGCTGGAGACGGTCGCCAAGAACGCCGCGGAGGCGCTCGCCCAACACAAGCTGCGGCGGGCGTCCGACCTCTCGGCGCGCAACCGGGCGCTGGAGGAGTTGCAGGAGGCGCTCGGGCTGGACACCCCGCCGCTGCGGATCGAGTGCTACGACATCTCGCACCTGGCCGGCACCGAGGTGGTGGGGTCGATGGTCGTCTTCGAGGACGGCCTGCCGCGCAAGTCCGACTACCGCCGGTTCGTCATCAAGACGGTCGCGGGGTCGAACGACGTGGGCGCGATGCACGAGGTCATCACCCGGCGGTTCCGCCGCTACCTCGACGATCAGGCGTCCACCCGCGGCGAGAACGCCCTCCTCGTCGATCCGACGACCGGCCAGGCGCGCCGCTTCGCCTACGCGCCGTCGCTCATCGTCGTGGACGGAGGCGCCCCCCAGGTGGCCGCGGCCCGGCAGGCGATGGCCGAGCTCGGCGTGACCGATATCCCGGTCGTGGGGCTGGCCAAGCGCCTGGAGGAGGTGTGGCTCGCCGACGAGGAGTTCCCGCTGATCCTGCCGCGGGCGTCCGAAGCCCTCTTCCTGCTGCAGCGTGCCCGCGACGAGGCCCATCGCTTCGCCATCACCCATCACCGCGGACGCCGCAGCCGGTCCATGGTCGAGTCGCTGCTCGACGACGTGCCGGGGCTGGGGGAACTCCGCCGCAAGGCCCTGCTGGCGCACTTCGGGTCGCTGAAGCGGCTGCGGGCCGCGCGCGTGGAGGAGCTGGCCGAGGTGCCGGGCATCGGTCCCCGGACGGCGCTCGCGGTGAAAGCGGCCCTGGACGCCGCCCCCGCGGGCGAGGCGGTGAACATGGCCACCGGCGAGATCGTGGACTGACCCCCAACCCTGGGGCGCCCCTTATCATGACGCCATGAGCGCATCGTCGGCCGTCCGCTTCATCGCCATCACGGGTATGTCGGGGGCTGGACGCCGGACCGTCGCCCACACCCTCGAAGACCTCGGCTGGTATGTCGTCGACAACCTGCCGCCCTCGATGCTGCCCGAGCTGATCGACACGGCGTCCGACGCCGGTTTCAACCGGGTCGCGGTGATCCTCGACGTGCGCACCCGCTCGGAGTTCGACGAGATCCCGGCGGCGTTCGACGCACTGGGCCGCAAGGGGGTCCTGCCGCAAATCCTGTTCCTGGAGGCGTCCGACGAGGTGATCGTCCGGCGCCAGGAGTCGGTCCGGCGTCCGCATCCGCTCCAAGGCGACGGCCTGCTGCTCGACGGTATTCGCCGGGAGCGCGAGATGCTGGCCGCCCTGCGGGCAGCCGCCGACATGGTCATCGACACCTCCACCCTCAACGTGCACCAGCTCGCGTCGCGCGCGGCGTACGCCTTCAACACCCAGGACGACCGCGAACTGAAGTGGACGCTGGAATCCTTCGGCTTCAAGAACGGCGTCCCGATCGACGCCGACATGGTGTTCGACGTCCGGTTCCTGCCGAACCCGCACTGGGTGCCCGACCTGCGCCCCCAGACCGGCCTCTCGCAAGCCGTGTCGGGCTATGTGCTGGGATTCGACGACGCCCAGGCGTTCGTCGAGTCGCTGACCGGCATGCTGCGGTTGCTCACGCCCGGCTACGTGCGCGAGGGCAAGCGGCTGGCGACGGTCGCGATCGGCTGCACGGGCGGCAAGCACCGGTCGACGGCCATCACCGAGGAGGTGGCCCGCCGCCTCCGAGACGGCGGTGCCGCCGTCCACGTCGTGCACCGGGATTTGGGGCTGGAATGAACCGCCCGCGTCCGCCGGCCGTGGTCGCCCTCGGCGGCGGGCACGGATTGTCCGCGTCCCTGTCGGCGCTGCGGCGCGTCACCAACCTCATCACCGCGGTCGTGACCGTCGCGGACGACGGCGGCTCGTCCGGACGCCTACGCCGCCAGTTCGACGTCCTGCCGCCGGGCGACCTGCGCATGGCGCTGGCCGCGCTGTGCGGCGACGACACCGACGGGCGGGTGTGGGCGGACGTCCTCCAGTCGCGGTTCGGCGGCGACGGTCCGCTGGCGGGGCACGCCATCGGCAACCTGCTGATCGCAGGCGTCTGGGAGCAACTCCACGACCCCGTCGCCGGGCTCGACCTGGTCGGACGCCTGCTCGGCGTCCAGGGCCGGGTGCTGCCCATGTCGGCGGTCCCGCTGGAGATTCGCGCGGAGGTGCTGGGCGCGGACGCCGCCCTCCCCGACGAGCTGACCGTCGTCACGGGACAGGCGAAGGTCGCAACCTCGCCGGGGGAGATCCGGCAGGTGTGGGTGGAGCCCCAGGAGCCCCCGGCCTGCGCCGAAGCCGTCGAGGCCGTGAGAGCGGCCGACTACGTGGTGCTGGGTCCGGGGTCGTGGTACACGTCGGTCATCCCGCACCTGCTCGTCCCCGAGCTGGCCCGGGCGCTGGTCGAGACGTCCGCCCGCCGCATCCTCACGCTCAACCTCGTCCCGGCCGACGAGACCCGGACGCTCACGGCGTCCGCACACCTCGAAGCGCTCGCCGAGCACGAACCCCGGTTGCGGTTCGACGCGGTGGTGTGCGACCCCACGTTCGTCCGGGGCGACCGGCACCTGGAGTCCTACGCGGAGTCGCTGGGCGCGCACCTGGTGGTGGCGCCGGTGCGGATGTCCGACGGGTCGCCGCGTCACGACCCCAATCGACTGGCGAGTATGTTTGCGGACCTGATGGGAGGTTAGGCTGACCCTCATGGCCTTGACCCCCGAGCTGAAAGCGGAGCTGGCGACCGTCCCGGTGACCAAGCCCGCCGTCCGCAAGGCCGAGGTCGCCGCCATGCTGCGGTTCGCCGGCAACCTGCACATCGCGGGCGGCAAGATCATGATCGAAGCCGAGTTCGACACCGGCGGCGCCGCCCGGCGGCTGCGGACCGCCATCGCCGACCTTTTCGGCTTCACCTGCGAGCTGGTGGTCATCACCCCCAGTGGCGGGGGGTTGCGCCGCGGCACCCGCTACCTCGTCCGGCTGATCCGCAACGGGGACGCCCTCGCGCGCCAGACCGGCCTGGTCGACGGGCGCGGACGCCCCGTGCGAGGCCTCCCCGCCTCCGTCGTCGGCGGCGGGTTGGAGGTCGCGGTCGCCGTGTGGCGGGGCGCCTTCCTGGCGCACGGCTCGCTGACCGAACCCGGACGCTCCATGTCCATGGAGGTCACGTGTCCGGGGTCGGAGGCCGCGCTCGCGCTGGTGGGCGCCGCCCGGCGCCTGAACGTCCCCGCCAAGGCGCGGGAGGTCCGCAACCTCGACCGGGTCGTCATCCGCGACGGCGACGCCATCGCCACCATGCTGGCCCGCATGGGCGCCCACGAGACGCTGCTGCACTGGGAGGACCGGCGCATCCGGCGCGAGATCAAGGCGTCCGCGAACCGGCTCGCCAACTTCGACGACGCGAACCTGCGACGGTCCGCCCGCGCGGCCGTCGCCGCCGGCGTCCGCGTCGAGAGGGCCCTGGAGATCTTGGGCGAGGACGTCCCCGAGCACCTGCGGTGGGCCGGGCTGCTCCGGCTGGAGCACAAGCAGGCGAGCCTCGAAGAGCTCGGGCAGCTCCACACGCCGCCCCTGACCAAGGACGCCGTGGCCGGACGCATCCGACGTCTGCTCGCCACAGCCGACCGGCGGGCGGCCGAGCTGGGGATTCCGGGCACGGCCGCGAGCCTGAGTCCCGAGATGCTGGACGACGCGGACTGAAGCGTCCAGGTCAATCGATTGCGTTCGTCAGGTACCTCTGCCGTGTGCGCCGCGATTGGATAGGGTGATGGTTGTCCGTCACGCCGTCCCATCCGGGTGGCACACGATCTGAAGGAGACCCACTTCATGACTGTCAAGGTAGGCATCAACGGTTTCGGCCGCATCGGCCGCAACTTCTTCCGCGCGATGCTCGAGCAGGGCGCGGACCTCGACGTGGTCGCGGTCAACGACCTCACCGACAACAAGACGCTCGCCCACCTGCTCAAGTACGACTCGATCCTGGGACGCTTCGACGGCGAGGTCAGCTACGACGACGCCGGCATCGTGGTCAACGGCAAGCACATCAAGGTCCTGGCCGAGCGCAACCCCGCCGACCTGCCCTGGGGCGACCTGGGCGTCGAGATCGTGATCGAGTCCACGGGCTTCTTCACCGACGCCAACAAGGCCAAGGCGCACATCGACGGCGGCGCCAAGAAGGTCATCATCTCCGCCCCGGCGAAGAACGAGGACGGCACGTTCGTCATCGGCGTCAACGAGGGCGACTACGACCCCGCGACGATGCACATCATCTCCAACGCGTCCTGCACGACCAACTGCCTCGCGCCGCTGGCCAAGGTGCTCAACGACGAGTTCGGCATCGTCCGCGGCATCATGACCACGATCCACTCCTACACGGGCGACCAGCGCCTGCTCGACGCGCCGCACAGCGACCTCCGCCGCGCCCGCGCCGCCGCTCTCAGCATGATCCCCACCAAGACGGGTGCCGCCCAGGCCGTGTCGCTGGTCCTGCCCGAGCTCAAGGGCAAGTTCGACGGCCTGGCCGTCCGCGTCCCGACGCCCACGGGCTCCCTGACCGACCTCACCTTCCAGGCCGAGAAGGAGGTCTCCGTCGAGGCCGTCAAGGCTGCCGTCAAGAAGGCCGCCGAAGGCCCCCTCAAGGGCGTCCTGGTCTACACCGAGGATCCGATCGTCTCCGCCGACATCGTCGGCGACCCGGCGTCCAGCATCTTCGACGCCAACGAGACCAAGGTCATCGGCAACATGGTCAAGGTGCTCTCGTGGTACGACAACGAGTGGGGCTACAGCAACCGCCTCGTCGACCTCACCGCCCTCGTCGCCAGCAAGCTCTGAGGCCCACCACCACCTGAACCGCTTGGGGTGGGGCGCCGACAGGCGCTCCACCCCAGCGTTCTCTCACCCACCATTCATCGGAGGTTTGACGTGAAGTCCATCAAGGATCTGGGCGATCTCAAGGGGAAGCGGGTCCTGATCCGCTGCGATTTCAACGTCCCGCTCGACGGCGAGACGATCACCGACGACGGCCGCATCAAGGCCGCCCTGCCCACCCTCAACGAGCTTGTCGCCGCCGGCGCCAAGGTCGTCATCATGGCCCACCTCGGCCGTCCCAAGGGCGAGGTCAACCCGAAGTACTCCCTGGCTCCCGCCGCCAAGCGGCTCGGTGAGCTGATCGACGCCAAGGTGACCCTGGCCGGCGATGTCGTCGGCGAGTCCGCCGCGGCGACCGTGGCCGCGCTCGCCGAGGGCGAGATCGCCATGCTCGAGAACGTGCGCTACGAGCCCGCCGAGGAGTCGAAGGTCGACGCCGACCGCGAAGCCCTCGCGGCCCAGTACGCCGCGTTCGGCGACGTGTTCGTCTCCGACGGCTTCGGCGTCGTGCACCGCAAGCAGGCGTCCGTCTACGACGTCGCCAAGCTCCTGCCGAACGCGGCCGGACACCTCGTCGCCAAGGAGGTCGACGTCCTCAAGAAGCTGACCGAGATCCCCGAGCGTCCCTACGTCGTCGTGCTCGGCGGCGCCAAGGTCGCCGACAAGCTCTCCGTCATCGACAACCTGCTCAAGGTCGCCGACACGCTCATCATCGGCGGCGGCATGGGCTACACCTTCCTCAAGGCCAACGGCCTCGGCATCGGCACCTCGCTGCTCGACGCCGAGAAGATCGACGTGGTCAAGGGCTACATGGACGAGGCCGCCGCGGCGGGCAAGCAGCTCCTCATCCCCACGGACGCCGTCGTCGCGCCCGCCTTCCCGTCCGGTGAGGGTCCCTTCGCCAAGACGATCGTCGCCGCGGACGCCATCCCCGCCGACGAGATGGGCCTCGACATCGGTCCCGAGACCGCCCAGGCCTACGCCGACGCCATCGCCGGTGCCAAGACGGTCTTCTGGAACGGCCCCATGGGCGTGTTCGAGGTTCCGGAGTTCGCCGACGGCACCCGCACCGTCGCCCAGGCCCTCGCCGACACGGCCGCGTTCACGGTCGTCGGCGGCGGCGACTCGGCCGCGGCCGTCCGCCAGCTCGGCTTCCCGGACGACGCCTTCGGCCACATCTCCACCGGTGGTGGAGCATCCCTGGAGTACCTGGAGGGCAAGGTCCTTCCCGGTCTCGCTGTCCTCGAGGAGAACTGAACCGTGGCTGACCGCACCCCGCTGATGGCGGGCAACTGGAAGATGAACCTCAACCACGTCGAGGCGACCGGGCTCGTGCAGAAGCTCGCCTGGACGCTGGTGGACGCGAAGTACGATCCCACGCAGTCCGAGTGCGCGGTGATCGTCCCCTTCACGGACATCCGCACCGTCGCGACGCTGGTCGAGGGCGACAAGCTCCCGCTGGCGTACGGCGCGCAGGACGTGTCCGTCCACGCCAAGGGCGCCTACACCGGCGAGATCTCCGCCGACATGCTCGCCAAGCTCAAGTGCCGCTACGTGGTGGTCGGCCACTCAGAGCGCCGCGACTACCACGGCGAGACCGACGAGCTGATCAACGCCAAGGCGAAGGTCGTCTTCGACGCAGGCATGACCCCCATCGTGTGCTGCGGCGAGAAGCTGGACGTCCGCAAGGAAGGCCGACAGGTCCCCTTCGTGCTCGCCCAGATCGACATCTGCCTCGCTGGCCTCACCGAGGACCAAGTCGCGGCCATGGTGATCGCCTACGAGCCCGTGTGGGCCATCGGCACCGGTGAAGTCGCCACCCCCGAGGACGCGCAGGAGGTGTGCGGGGCCATCCGTGGCCGCGTCGCCGAGATCGTGTCCGAAGCGGCTGCGGCGAAGGTCCGCATCCAGTACGGCGGCTCCGTCAAGGCCAGCAACATCGTCGACATCATGGCCCAGCCCGATGTCGATGGCGCCCTGGTCGGCGGTGCGTCCCTGGACGCCGACGAGTTCGCGAAGATCGTGATGTTCTACGGCGGTTCTACTCGCTGACGCTCGTTACGAACGAGGCACTCGCTTCGCTCGT
>CAYZXQ010000009.1:0-10062 GCA_964482465.1 uncultured Nigerium sp.
AACGCCGACGGGGCGGCCCCCTGAGGGGCCGCCCCGTTCAGGGAGCTGCGGTCACCGCGCGGAGGTCGCCTCCTGCTCGTTGGCGTTGGTCGTGGCCTTGTTCGAGGCATCCTCCAACGCCTGCACCACGTTCTGCAGCTGCGTCCGCAGCGACCCGTCCCACTCGCTCCGGAAGTTGGTGGCGTCCTGACCCACCCACTGCACCGAACCCAACGCCGTCGACAGCGTCGAGGCGATCTGGCTGATCTCCTGCGCCTTCTGGGTCATCTGCTGCGCGAGCTGACGAACACCCTGGATATCCATTCCGAGCATCTGGCTCATGGTCACTCCTTCGAATCCTGAACGTGATGGGGGGCTTCCCGATAACCCCACTCAACCACACCCCCCACCCACCACGACATGGGGAGACCTCCCCACCGCATCACCCCTGGTCGGGGAGCATGACCTGTCCGAGATCGGTCTTGCCGAGGGCGACGAGGAACCCGCGTCCGGGCGGGAACGTGGCCCGCTTGAGCCGCGGCGGGAAGTCCGTGCGGTAGACGAGAGTGCCGTCCCCGGTGTCGGGCTGCAGCGCCAGGCCCCGCCGCGAGGTCTTGACGGCGGCGAGCAGACCGAAATTGCTGCCCAGCGTCGACACCTCGCCCTCGGCCACCACGAACAGGTTGTTCGAGACCGCGCGCGCGACCAACTCGCCGAGGGCGGCGTCCGCGGGCGTGTTGGCCAGCTCGTTGATCGCCTCGATGACGATGACCAACTTCAGCGAGCCGGTCCCGCCCCGGGCCTCCAGCTCCTTGAGGTCGGCGGAGAGCTTGGTCGCCAGCTCCGTCACCTGCTCGATCCCCTGGGCGGTGTGGTCGAACGCGATGTGCTGGCCGATGCCCGTGCGGCGGGGGGTGAGCAGGACCGTGTTCCACTCGCGCGACTGACGCCGCAGCGACTGCACCACCGCGCGGACGGCGGTCGTCCGGCCCGATCCGGGCGGGCCGGTGACGATGAAGGTGCCCGTGGGGTCGAAGGACCACGGACCCAGGTCGGCGCCCCGGATGCCGAGGACCGGCCTGCCATCCAGGGTCGCCGGAAGCTCGGCGGGGGCAACCTCATCGGGCAGCTTGCGAATCTCCAGGGCGCGACGGACGCCCGCGCGTTCCATCGACTGCCGGAAGCCCCGCATCGCCTCGGCCTGGGCGCTGGCGTCCGCCAACCGGGGCAGGTGGGTGACGAGCGTCTCGCGGTCGACCGGCGTCCCGGCGGGCACGACGCCCTGCTCGACGAGGGTGTCCGGCGACTTGCCGAGGATCGCCACCTGGATCTCGCGACCCGCGTAGATGCCGCGCCCCGGCGGCGAGTCGGGCCCGACGATGTCGGAGGGCACGTTGAGGAAGGAGTAGTCGTTGGCGTCGGCCAGGCGCAGCACGAGGCGGCTCTGGACCGCCGACGCGAGAGCGGTCGGCATGGCGTTGATCCGGTCCGCGGTCAGCACGATGTGGACGCCGACCGGACGCCCGTCGCTCGCCACGGCGACCATCGTGTCGAAGATCCACGCCATCGTCGTGGCCTCGTAGGCCGACCGGAAGGCCGCCAGACCGTCGATCAGCACCAGGATCCGGGGCTCGTCCGGCCTGCCGGCGAGGGTGCGGTACTCGGTGATCGTGGACGCGTTCACCGCCGAGTAGCGCGCGGCCCGCTCGTCCACGGTCGTCCGCAGCCAGCTCACCAGCCGCTGCACGCGCTCCTCGTCGGAGCCCACGATGACGCTGCCGACGTGCGGCAGGCCCTCCAGCATGGCCAGTCCGCGGGAGCCGAAGTCGAGACCGTAGACGTGGCAGGGACCGCCGCGGACGGTGAACCCGGCCGCGATCGCCAGCGAACGCAGGACCGCCGACTTGCCCGAGCCGCCGGTGCCGAAGATCGCCATGTTGCCCTCGACATCGGGGTGGAACGCGACGGTCGGCTGGCTCTGGCTCTCCGCGTCGTCGGAGATGGCGAAGACCAGCTCGTCGTCGCGGCGACGGGTCGGCAGCGCGGCGAGGCTGTAGTAGGGCAGCAACTCCGGCAGCCACGGCTTGCGCGGCGCCGGAATCTCGGCGAGGGCGTCCGCGGCGATGATCGTGTCGACGATCTTGGCGATGTCGTTGGGACCGAGGTCCTTGGTCGGCTCCTCCGCGACCACCGGCTTCTCCCACGGCACATTGCTGGCGAACCCGAGCTCGTGCGCGGCCACGTCGGCCTTGGCGACGGCCTGGCCGGTGTGACCGCCCACGTAGCCGGTCTGGAACGTCACGAACCGGCCGGGACCGGTCTTGGAGATCGCGCGTCCCGGCGTGTCCTGGTCGAAGTAGGCCGCGTGGGGCACGCCCAGCACGTCGTTGGAGTCGTCCACGTCGGCGACGCGCAGCGCCACGCGCAGGTTCGTGTTGGCGCGCAGGTTGCCCTTGATGACGCCCGAGGGCCGCTGCGTCGCGAGGATGAGGTGCAGGCCGAGCGACCGGCCCCGCTGCGCGACGTTGACGACACCGTCCACGAACTCGGGGACCTCCTGCACGAGCGCCGCGAACTCGTCCACGACGATGACCAGGCTCGGCGGGGCTGCCGCGGGGTTGGTTTTCTCGAGCGTCACGAGGTCCTTGGCCGCGTAGTGGTGCAGCACCTCCTCGCGATAGCGCAACTCGGCGGCCAGCGACGTGAGCGCGCGCCGGACGCCGTTGGTGTTGAGGTCGGTCACGAGGCCGACGGTGTGGGGCAGGTTGTTGCACTCGGCGAACGCGGACCCGCCCTTGTAGTCGACGAGGAGGAACGTCAACCGCTCCGGGCTGTTGGTGGCGGCCATGCCCAGGATCCACGTCTGGAGCAGCTCGGACTTGCCGGCGCCCGTCGTGCCGCCCACGAGGGCGTGCGGGCCGTCCGCGCGCAGATCCAAGGCATGCAGACCGGACGCGTTCGCGCCCAGCACCCCGCGCAGTTTGGCGGGCTTGCGGGGCAGCGGGTCCGGCGCGAACCGGCCGTGGAAGATCGAGCGGTTCTCCAGCCAACGCTCCACGACGGTGTTCGGGTCGTCGCCGAGCCCGGTCCCCACGAGGTTGAGCCATGACACCGTGCGGGGCAGGTCGGAGCTGTCCTCGGTGCGGGCGGCGATGTCCTCCACCGGCGCCATGCGGCGGGCCGACGCGCGGGCGTCCTCGAGCCCCAGCCCTTCCAGCTTCACCGGGCTGGCGACCTCGCCGGTCCTCACAAAGCCCACGTCACCCTGCGGGGTGTGCTTGGTGTCCACGAACGTGCGGCACGCGGACGGAAGCTGCGCGACATCGGGGGCGACCCACAGCACGTAGATGCCCTGGGCCCAGCCGTGTTCGGCGAGCGCCACGAGGCGTCCGAAGTCGACCGGGGCGTCGCTCTCGACCAGCAGCAGGATGCCGGGGGTCTTGAGGCCCTTGCTCCCCTCCTCGGCCGCGCGGTCCTTGAGGGTCTCCTCGATCTCGGCGATCAGCGCGCTGCCGCCGGCGTCCGACGACGCCAGGTGCGGCGCCTCCAGCGGGCTCCAGGGCGACTCGCAGTGGGGCAGCCACTTCAGCCAGTCCCAGTCCTCGGCGGTGCGCGCGGACGCGACGGCGGCGACCACCAGATCCTCGGGGGTGTGGAGGGCGGCGGCCTGCAACATGAGCGCGCGAGCCACGGACGCCGCCGCCTCGCGCGGTCCGGCGACGCCGACGCCGCCGGAGTCGGGGGGCGTGACGACCACGGGGGCGTCGTGGATGACCCGCAGGGGCGCCAGGACACGCACCATGGACGCGAAGATGTCCCGCGGGGCGCGCTTGGCGCTCGGGAACTCGATCTCGCTGCGGTGCGGGACGGTGCCGGTCCCGACGCGGAACTCGCAGAACCCGGGGCTGTCGGTGCGCCGCGTCCAAAACAGCGGACTGAGGTCGTGGATCGCCTGGGCGCACTCGGTGACGGAGGGGTGTTCGAGGAGTCGCGAGGTGTGCTCGACCTTGTTCGCCTCGGCGATGTCGTGCGCGAGCGAGTCGACGTCGAAGCGGAACAGCTTGAGCTGCGCCTTGGACGTCGACTTCGTGGCGAAGCGGTTCTCGATCCACTGGCCGATCATCATCATCGGGCTCAGCGCCACGAAGACCAGGCTGGCGGGGCTCCGCGTGACCACGTACATCAGCGCGCCCATCAGCAGCGGAGCGACCAGCGCGGACCGGGGGAAGCGCACCGGCCCCGGACGCTCCGGGGGCTCGGGGGCCTCGAACGTCCGGCCGCCGAACACGCGCACGAGGCGGGGGGACTTGATGAAGGGCACCGCGATGCCCTCGGCGCGTCCCTCGGCCGACGCGACGGACAGCATGCGGATGGTGAAGACGGTGTCGCCCGCCTGCACGCGGTCGCCGGTCTGGAGCTGCTCGCGGACGGCAGGGGCGTCGTTGACCGTGATGCCGTTGGCGGATCCCAGGTCCATGACCTCGGGCCCCTCGCCCAGGTTCAGCCGCACATGCCGGCGCGAGACCATCGGGTCGGTCAGCCGCACCTCGCAGCCGCGTCCACGGCCGACGATGTTGCTGCCCGCCACCAGCGGGAACTCGCGGCCCTCGTCCGGCCCCGCGACCACGCGCAGGCTGGCGACGGGCTTGGAGCGTTCCTCGACGAAGCGCTGCCCGGTGCGCGTGAGGGTGACCGTCTGGCCGGACCGCAGCCCGCTCTCCCCCACCACCGCCGCCGGGTCGAGCGCCCGCAAGCGGGCGCCCCCGCCGATCCCGAGCGTGAGGTCCTCGGGGACCTCACCGGCCTGGTCCTTGCTCGTCGGGTCCGCGACGGACAGGAACTCGGCCAGGTCGTGCACCGTCGCGGTCGCATCGAACGTGACGGCCACGTCGACGGGCGGTCGCTGCGGGCGATCCAGGGTCAGTCTGAGCTTCACGGGGCGACTCTCTTCCTCAGGGAGGCGATGCGGCGAGCGCCGCGACGAGGCATGGACGGACGAATGGACGCCGTCGGCAGCCGGTCGCGGGACAGCGGGACGAGCGAGCGCGGGTTGAGGGCGACCAGCGCGCGGCGCCAGGGGGCCAGGCCGACGACGGCGTCCGCCCGCGCGCTCGTGACCTCGGCCCAGTAGGCCTCGGACGCCGCCACGTCCGGTTCGCCCGTTCCGAAGACCAGGCGGTCGGCGCCCTCGGCGAGCGTCCGGGCGGCGGGGACGCCGACGGCGGCGGCCTGCTCGCGACGCGTCCCCTCGGGCGGGACGCCGATGCCGAGGTCGCGGAGGCGGTCGACGTACTCGCGCCACCCCCCGACGACCCGGGCGGTCGCGTGGCCGCGGGTGCGGCGGCGGTGGAACCGCAGGGCCTTGGCCCCGAGGATGAACGCGACGAGACCGAACACGAGCGCTGCGGGCGGCCCGGCGTAACGGCCCAGCAGGGCCAACCACAGCAGCCACGGGTTGTCGTCGCGCTTGGGGTCGAAGGGATCGCCGGAGCTGCTCACGTTGAACAGCGCGTCGAACGAGCCGGGCGGACGCGCGGGGTTGGGCGGCGGGACATGGACGGAGGTGTCCTTCTCGACGTCCTGCGGCGGCACCTTGCTGGGCTTCTTGGAGCGGTCCGGGGTGAAGACGTCGGTCGGGATGGCGACCCACCCGCGGTCGGCCAGCCGGACCTCGACCCAGGCCTTCACGTGCTGACCCTCGATGACGCCGCCCGGGGGGACCGGCGCGCCGAGCACCACCCGCGCCGGGAACCCCAGCCGGTTCGCGGCTAGCGCGAACGTCGCGGCGTAGTGCTCGTCGCTGCCAGCGAGGTCGTTGAGGAAACCAGCGAGGCGACGCTGCCCGTGGCCAGGCAGGTACATCCGCTCTCCTGCGGCGGTCCCGTTGGTCCAGGTGCCGTCCTGGCGCAGATGGTTGGCCACGGCCATGAGCCGAGCCCACGGGTCCCCCGCCTTGGCGCCCCAGGCGTCGAACGAGCTCTGCGCGAAGGCGCTGGCGGCGTCCGCCAGCACCACGATCCCCTCGGCCCGCGGAAGAGCGCCGGCGTCGGTGGGAACCCTCGACCCGGTCCACGCCACGGCGTCCTCGGCCTTGAGCCGGTCGGGAACCAGCCCCTGGCTGGCGCCGATGTTGTAGCGGAAATTCGCGGCGTGGTCGGCCGCGTTCTCCCCCTCGAACGCGACCGTGGCCGCGGGGCCGACCGAGGGCAGCCAGACATTCAGATCCGTCTGCGCCGCGTAGCCGGGCAGGATCGTGACGCGCGCGACGGTGTCGCCCGCGGGGGCCCCGGGCACGCGGGCCCCGATGCGCTGGAACCCCGTGAGAATGTCGCCGGGCGTGCCGGCGGCGGCGCCGAAGTCGGTCCCGTGGTAGTCGTCGAGCACCGCGAACCGCACCAACGTCCCGGCCGGCACCCCGTCCACCCGGAGCAGGGGCTCGCGATAGAGCGGCTGGCTGTCGGAGGAGTACTTCTTGAACCCGACCAGCGGCGAGGGATACCGGTCGACGTCGAGCGGCGGCTGGACGTAGGCACGCAGGACGAACCGCGGCGTCCGCGCCCCGGGCACCTGCTCGCTGAGCAGCGCGCCGCCGGTCAGGGCGACGGCGGCCAGCACCGCCCCGGAGACCCACCGGGTCCACGTGCCGCGGCCGGACGAGGCGCCCAGGCGCGACCGGCGCATGTAGCGCACCACCAGCCAGGCGACACCGACCAACGCCAAGGCCACGCCCTGCAGGACCGGAAGGGCGGCGTCCAACGTGCCGAGCGCGATGACGCCCGCGAGCACCCCGACCGGCACGACCGACGCCAGCCACACGCTCCGCGTGCGCCGGGCGACAGCGAAGCCGACCGAGCCGCCCGCCAGCCCGATCAGGTAGGGCAGGACGAGGTAGGGACCCTCGCCGTCCACGGGGGGCAGCGTCGTCAGCAGGCCCTTCCAGCCGCTGATCGACAGCCTCGCCAGATCGCCCAGGGTCGTCAAGGACGGCACGAACCCCACGATCACGTGCTCGCGGAGCGCCAACGCGCCCCCGAGGGCGAAGAAGAGGGCCGCGGTGCCGACGACGACCGTCAGCCAGTGCCACCGCAGCACGTTCGCGACATGGCTCGCCAGGATGCCCAACAGCGCTCCGAGCGTCCCGACGACGAGGTAGCGGGCGCTGGAGAAGGTGGTGGCGAAGCCCAGCAGGCCCACCACCAGCAGCGTCAGCAGGAAGGCGGCGTCCACCAGGTCGGGCGTGCTCGGACGAAGCTCCTTGATGCGGCCCGTGAGCGTGCCCGTCCGGGTGCGGGTGCCGGACGCCGCGACATCCGGATGGACGACCCTCATTCGGTGACACCCCCTGCCAACAGGAGGGGAAGCTCGCGCAACTCGCCGAGCGTCATGACGGTGAATCCCCCGGCCTCGCGCAGCGCCAATGGGGCGCCCTGCTCGGCATGGAGCGCGAAGAGCCGGACCTCGGGGGCCAGGTGGGCGCGACACAGTTGGAAGGCCGCGAACTCGGTGAGCGCGCCGGTCACGACGACGACGGTCGAGACGTCCGGGGCGAGGACAGCGAGGCGTCCGACGCTCTCGGGCAACGAGTGGACCTCGAACTCGGCGCGCGCGTACGTGTCGAGGGCCGCGTGGGGGGCGGGGGCGGTGATGGAGTGCTCGCCGCAGACAATCGTCAGGTCCATGTGGTCCACCAGGGCCCGGGCGGTCACCGACGCCGCGGCCGAGATCGCCAGCTCGAACTCCTCGGCGCTGCGGTAGGCGGCCTCGGAGACGTCGGTGACCACCGCCATGTGCGATCGGCGCGTGTCGAGGAACTGGCGGACGAGGAACTGACCCTGCCCGGCCGCCCCCGACAGCTTCGCCGAGGACCGCCAGTGGATATAGCGGCGGTCGTCGCCCGGGACGTATTCCCGCAGGGTGTGGAAGGCGAGGTCGCTCATGGAGGTGTTGTTGGTCGTCTGGCCCTCCAGGTCGCGCAGCAGCCCGGTGCCGAGGGAGTCCAGCGGGACGATCCGCGGGTGGACGAACAACTCCACGACGGGGGTCCAGACCACCTCGCGGCGCAGCAGGCCGAACGGGTCGCCGCGCTGCGTCCGGGCCGGCCCCACCGGGATCACGCCGCGGTAGGACGATGGGATGGCCACGAAGTCCTCGAACGTGGCGCCGGGCGCCAGGGCGGGCAACGTGAACCGCGCGGACGCCACCCCCACCGGCACCTGCAGGCCCACCGGGACCAACGGCGTCCGAGCCACGTTGCGCGCGGACACGCGGGCGGCCGCCGAATCGCCCACCTGCATCCGCGTCGGTTCGACCTCCAGCCGCACGGCCAGATGCGTGCGCCCCAGCGTGAATAGCACCGACAGCGCGACCAGCAGCGCCAGGGCCAGGCCCGCGATGCGGAACTCCTGCCAGCCGAGCCGGATGCCCACCCCCGTCAGGATCGCCGCCGCCCCGGCGACGAGCCACCCCAGCGGCGACACCGTGGCGAGGATCGCTCGGACGCGGCGCACCACCGGCTCGGCGACCGCGGCCCCCAGCCGCGCCCAGTCGACGATCCGGACGCCGACGCGCGACTCCGCGAACCGCGACCAGGCCTGGTCCACCCCTCCGCTCAGGTTCGACCACGCCCCCGAGGCGGTCGCGCGGACGCGAGGCCGCGCCGGACGCGCGACGGCGGCGCGGCGTCCGCGGCCGGAGGATCGGGAGGACCAGGACATGTCGGCTCGGATCAGCGCAGACGATCGGCCGGAGCGGCGACGTTGGCCAGCAGGTCGTCCACGACGCGCTCCACGGAGACGCCCGAGAACTGCGCCTCCGCGTTCAGGATCAGCCGGTGGCCGATGATGGGCAGCGCGAGGTCCTTGATGTCGTCGGGGATGACGAACTCGCGACCTTGGGCGATGGCCCACGTCTTGGCCGCCCGGACGAACGCGAGACACCCGCGCATCGACAGGCCCAGCTTCACGTGCGCGTGGCGCCGCGACTCTTCGGCCAGGTGGCCGACGTAGGCCAGCACCGCGGGATCCACGTGCACCTGGTTGGCGAAGGTCGCCATCTGACGGACCGCGCTGGCGGCGATCACCGGGGTGACATCGGCCGCGCGGTCGCGGTTCGCTGCCTGCGCCATGAGCTCGACGGCGATGTCCAGGTCCGGATAGCCCACCGAGGTCTTCATGAGGAACCGGTCGAGCTGAGCCTCGGGCAGGCGGTAGGTACCGGCCTGCTCGATCGGGTTCTGGGTGGCGATGACCATGAACGGCTTCCCGACGCCATGGGCGACGCCGTCCACGGTCACCCGCGACTCCTCCATGACCTCCAGCAGGGCCGACTGGGTCTTGGGCGAGGCCCGGTTGATCTCGTCGGCCAGGACGATCGTCGCGAAGACCGGGCCCTTGTGGAACTCGAAGGTCTGCTTGTGCTGGTCGTAGACGGTGACGCCGATGAGGTCGGAGGGCAGCAGGTCGGGGGTGAACTGGATGCGGCTGTGCGTGCCCTGCACCGTGTTCGCCAAGGCCTTGGCCAGCACGGTCTTACCGGTTCCCGGGTTGTCCTCCAGGAGGAGGTGGCCCTCGGAGAGCAGGCACGTCAGCGCCAACCGGATCACGTGGTCCTTGCCGCGGATCGCGAGCGCGACGTTGCGGACCAACTGGTCGAAGGTGGACGCGAACCAGCGGGCCTGGTCGGTGGAGATCGTCATGTGCATCCCATCTCGGTCTGCGCGGAGGACCCGCGGCTAGCTTGCCTTGTAGTTGGTCTGAGTCCCGGTCACCGACTCGCTGCCGTTGGAGCAGGTCACCGAGATCACGAAGCCGCCGAAAATCCAGCCGGTCTGCTTGGTTTCGTTGGGTCCAAGAGTCGTCGGCGAGCCGAACACGCCCTGGTCGGAAGACGTGATGCGGCAACTCACCGGCGCGTCGAAGTTCCTGGTGGTGACTACGACGTAGGAGCACCAAGCGGCGACACATCGCGGCGCCTGCTGTAGCGCCCCCTTCGAAATCGATACGGACGGGGACGGCTTGTCCGGCGTCCGAATCGACTTGGTGACCGTCTGCGTCCCCCGCACCCCGTCGGACAGCGTGGCGGTCA
>CAYZXQ010000009.1:10162-65254 GCA_964482465.1 uncultured Nigerium sp.
ATCGACTTGGTGACCGTCTGCGTCCCCCGCACCCCGTCGGACAGCGTGGCGGTCACGCTCACCGTCCGGCCGTACCCGAAGTCGCGCGACCCCGACAGCGAGAGTCCCAGGATCCCGGAATCGGACCCCGTGAAGTCGCCGGTGACGGCGAGCGTGGCCGTCTTGCCGTTGGCCGAGCCGGTCGCGTTGTAGGAGACGGTCGTCCCGCTGAGCGACAGGTTGAGGGCGAGGTCGCGGAGCATTCCGTACGGCGTCGCGCTGACCGCCCCCGACTGCGAGCACGCATTATTCTCGTTGCACACGCGCAGCGTCATCGAGTAGGTGGTGCCGTTGGTGAGCCCACCGATCTCTACGTCGGCAAACGACGTCGCCTGCGTCGGGCTGCCGGACGCCAGGGTGCGGGTCGCGCCGGCCCCGCTCAGCGTGACGGTCGAGGTCTTCCCGCGCGACGGCGGCACGGTGTAGCTGATCCTGATGAGTCCGTCCTTGGCCATGGGTTCGGCGGTCCAACTCGTCCACGAGGCGGGCTTGCCCGTGGCGGTCCAGGTGGCCGAGACGGCAGCCGAGGTGTGCTCCGCGCCGCCGGTGGCGTTGGTGGCCGTAACCGCGTAGGTGTACGGCGTGCCGTCGTAGGTCACGCTCGCGGACGTCGACGTGTTGGTCCCGGTGTAGACCTGGGAGCCGTTGCGCGTGACGGTGTAGGTGACGGGCTTCGGGCCCTGCGGGTCCGCCGCCCCCCACGACACGGTCACCTGGGCGGTGGCGCCCAGGTCGCTGGCCGTGACCTTGGGGGCCCCTGCGATCACCGGACGTCCGGACGATTGCCCGGTCGTGGACGCCGACTGCTGGCTCAGTCCGGCGTCGTTGCGGGCCACGATGGAGAAGGTGTACACGGAGTTGTTGTCCAGCCCGCGCACCACGGTCGAGGTGGCGCCGCCGGCCGCCGTGACCTGGTTACCCGCGTAGCTGATGACATAGGCCGTCACGGGAGTCCCGTCCACCGGAGCGGGCGTCCACGTCAAGGTCAACGCGCCGTCGGCCGGGCTCCCCGCCGAGAAGCTGGGGACGCGGCCGGGCGCCTGATTCGGGATGACCGAGGGACCGGGATCCGACCAGTCGCTCCAGCCCGCCTTGTTGTTGGCGCGCACCTGGAACTGCACGGGGACGCCGTTCTTCAACCCCGCGATGTCGCAGCGTGTGGCGGTCCCGCACGCTTTGGTGACGCCGCCGCCGCGCACCTCGTAGCCCAGGATCGGGGCTCCGTTGGAGTTCGGCGCCGCGTAGGAGACGGACGCCGCGTGGCTCTGCAACTGCTGGGCGGGTTGTGGCGGCGAGGGCTTGTCGGGGATGCCGTACACGGTCACCGTGAGGCGGGCGGTCACGAAGCGATCCGTGCGGGACCGGTCGGCCAGGTCGGACGCCGTCACCTGGAAGGTCATCGTCCCCGACGACGTGCCGGCCGGCGTGATGGTGAACCGCGGGCCGGAGAACTCGACGGTCGCCGGCGCTCCGCCGACCGCGGTCATCTCCATGATGGTGAACGTGGGTTGCCGCAGCGGCGACGACATCTGGATCGTCTGGGACACCGAGGTGCCCTGCTTGACGTCGTTGATGTCGCTCACCACGAGCCGGGGCCGGGGAGCCGCCACGACGAGCACCTGAATCTCCCGCGGGATGGCGGGCGAGTTCGCCACGCCGATCCGCACCGTGCCGGTCTGCTGCGGCACGGCCTCGCTCCCTGCCGTGAGGGTCACGAACCCGTCGCCCGCGGCCACGCCCACATCCTTGGGTCCGGGGCCCGACCACTGCGCCGTGTACGCGAGCGTGGCGGCGGCGTCCGGATTCGGCGTCCACACATTGCAG
The DNA here is from genome assembly GCA_964482465.1 of uncultured Nigerium sp. Taxonomy (GTDB): domain Bacteria; phylum Actinomycetota; class Actinomycetes; order Propionibacteriales; family Propionibacteriaceae; genus Propioniciclava. The sequence continues at coordinate 12,026 of CAYZXQ010000009.1, forward strand.
ATCGCCGACACCTTCAACCGGACGGGCTGGCCGCCCTGGACCACCCTCTGGGTGGACGGCGGGCACCGCAGGACCGGCGTCTCCGGGCCCACCTGCACCGGGATCGACACGAAGGCCTTGCGCGTCGCGGGATCGGACGCGTCGCCGTCCATGACCTCCATGAACACGGCCCCCGGACCGACGTAATCGTCGCGGGCGGTCACGGTGAAGCGCTCGGCGGAGTCGGGCGTCACGGTCAGGTGGGCCGGAGCCGCGCCCATCGACTCGGCGACCGAGATACGCACCTGCGTCTTGCGCGCGGACAGCACATAGTCGTTGAGGTTGACCGTCACCGACGTGTTCGCGTCGACGCGGATGAGGCCGTCGGCCTTGACGTAGGGTACCCCCGTCCCGGCGGCCGGCACGTAGACGACCCCCGCGGAGGTGGCGCCGTCGGCGTCCGTCACCTCGTAGCTGACCACCTGGATCCGGTCGAGCAGCGGCAGAGAGACGATCCCGCCGCCCACGACGGCGTTCGGATCGGATACATGCGTCACACGGAGCGCGGACGCCGGACCGTCGGGGTCCCAGGCGGACTCGAGCACATTGGCCGTGGCGCGCTGGCCGTCCGCGACCGCGACCTGGTCGTAGACGCGCGGCGGGTTGAGGAACCCCTCGCGCGACGAGATGGTGATGGCCGCGGCCGGACCGACGCCGCCGGAGTTCTCCAGGGCATACGCGATCTGGACCGGCGGGGAGTCCTTGGCAGGGGCCTTGGCGAGGACCGGTCCCCGTTCGCCGCCGAGGGCAACCCCCTCGGGCACGGCGGTTCCGGCGCGGGCGAACGGGACGATCGTGGGACGGTCGGCCTCGTGGTAAAGGTCGTTGGTCATGGGGCTGACTTGGACGTCCGCGCCCGGGCGTGCGGTCAGGGAGTCCGGGACGGCCACCGGCGGCTGCACCTCCCCGGGCGGGGTGATGGCGACCCGCGCCAGCCCCGTCTCCGTGGCCCCCCACCGGTCGGTCACGACGAAGGTGAAGGTGTCGGTCCCGCCGACCCCCTCGTCGGGGAAAGCCTGGTAGGTGATGGACCGCGGCGAGAACCCCAGAATGCGCCCCTGCTTCGGCGCCGAGGCGATCCCCAGGACGGTGACGGTGTCGCCGTCGGGATCCTGGCCCGAGGTGACCACCGGGATCTCGACGGTCTGACCGCTCACCGCCCGGGCCTCGATGCTCGTGGGCGCGGGTGCCTGGTTCGGCCGCTCCTCGCTGGGCGCCGGGTTGACGGTGACGGTCACGAGGCCCGTCTGCGAGGGACCGCCCGCCACCGAGGCCTGGTACTGGATCTTGAACTGGCGCTGTGTCGCCGCCGAGGCCGGCGCGACGTAGCGCACCTGGTCGTTGACGACGTAGGCGCGCCCGATATCGCCGGGGGTCTCCCCCGCCGCCGCCTCCGGATCGATCACCTTCACCTGGCCCACGGTGACGTCGGCGGTGTTGGTGTCGATGGTCAGCGGCGCACCGCTGGCGCTGGAGTCGTTGGACAGCACCGGGATCAGCGTCGCGTCCCCGGCCCGGACGACGCTCTGGTCGTCGCGGACCATCACCTCGTCGTGGGGCGGCGCGGGCAGCTGGGTCACCAGCAGCGTCCCGCGCACCGCCGGGGAGACGCCGTTGGAGACGGTGTAGGTGACGACCTTCGGATTGGGAGTCAGTGCGTCCGTCGTGGGCATCACCCGTACCCAGCGGCCCTTGACGACCGCGACTTGCAGGCCGGCGTCCGCGCCCCCCTCGCTCTGGGCGCTTTGCAGCGTCAGCACCGAGCCCATGGGATCGGAGTCGTTGGCGAGCACGTCGACCATCCCGGCGTTCTGCCCCCGGACCGTCACCTGGTCGGGCACGGCGACCGGTGCCGCGTCGCTGCTCGGCGGCAGGATGTCCACGCGGATCTTGCCGGGCGCGAACTTCGCGGCCCCGAACTTGGCGTTGTAGTCGAGGAAGAACGTCCTGGCCTCGGACGCCGTGACGATCACCTGCCCGGTCTTGAGATCGGTGCTCACCTGGAGCCCGTCGGGGGCGGCCACCTTGCCGGCCAGGGTGAGGTCCGCGCGCGGGTTGAGCGGATCGGCGCCGGGTGCGTCGTTGCGCAGCGGCTCGATCACGACGGGCTTGCCGACCTCGCCGCGCACCGCGTCCGGCTGCGTCAGCGGCGCTTCCCCGGCCGTCGCGTTGAACGCCAGCACCTTGACGTCGACCCGCCCCTGCTGGGGGGCGCTCAGACCGTCCGAGACGGCGTACTTGATGGTCTCGATCTTCGTTTCCTCGGCCCGTCCGGCCACGAAGTTGAGCCGTCCGTCGGCCCCGATGCCGACCTGACTGCCGTCGACCTCGGCGCTTTGGACCGAGATGGGGTCGCCGTCGTCGTCGCGCCAGTCGCCGTCCACCGGGATCGTGAGCGTGCCCCACGAACTCGACGGGTACTGCGGCACGGTCGCCCCCGCGCGGGGGCGCGGCGGGGCGTTGTCCTCGGCGCGGCGGGTCTGGATCGTAACCGTCGCCTTGGCCGTCGCCACGCCGTTGCCGACGGTGTACTCGAAGCTTCCGCCCGCTGCGCCCTCAGGGAGGGTGTACAGCACCGTCTGGCCGTCCGGGGAGACCGCCGCCCTCGCGTCCCCGCCGGGCTGGGTGAGGCCCACGATGGCCAGGATGCGGCCCGAGGGGTCGGAGTCGTTGTCGAGCGGGTGGATCACGGTGGTGCGCCCAGGGCGGACCCCTTGGGTGTCGGGGTTCGCCTTGGGGGCCCGGGTGGGGTCGGGCTCCGGGTTCTCGCGCTTACGGCCGCTCTGGGTGGAGGCCGGCGGCCGCGTGTCCTCCCAGTCGTCCACGAACCGGGCGTCCTCGAAGGAGTAGACGGCTCCGTCCGCGGTGTCGTTGAGCACGATCTGGCGGTGGTTGACCCGAAAAACGGGGCTGGTCAGGACCTTCGTCGGCTCGACGGGTTCGACGGTGGCGGGTGCCTCCTCGCAGGAGCGCAGGATCCTGCCGGGCTGACCCGCCCACGCCGCGAAGGTGCACGGCCCGAGGACGGTGGGCACGGCGGGGACGCCGCCGTTGCCGGTCCCGAGCGTGAGGGTCCCCGCCGGCCCGACGGCGAGCAGGGCCTTCGTCGTCGCCACATGCACGACCTCGGACGCCGGCGCGGCCGTCTGCAGGCGCGCCTGGGCGTCCGCCCCGATGTCGGTGGCCCGCCCCGCCAGGTCCCACAGGGTGCCGGCCACGGCGTCCAACACCGCCGACCGGTCGCCGACCGCGGCGACCTGCACGGACCTCAGCTTCTCACCCGTCCCGTATGTGGGCTCGGCGAACCCCTGGCCCCGCGCCGCGAGCCGGACGCGCTTGCCGCCGGTGGACACGGCGGTGACCGACCCGTCCACGCCCACCGACAGGGCGGCTGCCTGGTCGGCGGACGCCCCGGGAGCCGGCTCGCCGACGTTGGCCTTGGGTTCGCTGGTGCCGTCCACGTCGGCCAGGTCGACCGACGCCACGGTGTCGTCGTAGCGGGCCGCCCACAGCCGTCCGGTCTTGGGATCGAGCACCGCGAGCGTCCCGCCGCGCATGTCCACCGCGAAGGCGGGATCGATGGTGACCGCACGGTCGGCGCCGTGCGTCACGGTCGCGGGATCGACCGGTGAGAGCCGCCCCGAGGACAGATCGCGCGCCACGAGGTGGAAGCCGTCCTGCAGCATGTCGAGCTTGAGCGCGGCCGGCGCCAGCCCGCCCGCGGGGCTCAGCAGCCCGTCGAGGCCGCCCGCGGACTTGTTGAGGCGCCCGTAGAGGGCCTCGGCGTCGTTGGTCACCCAGATGCCCGAGTCGTTGAGGTCGAGTTTGCGGACCGGATACCCCACCGACATCACCGCGAACGCCGCGATGACCGCAGCGATCACCACCACGATCACCGCCGGCAGCAGCCGCTCGAGGACGGCGCGCCGCGTCACCGGGCCGCCCCCGACGTGGGGACGCCGCAGCGAATCGGATGCGAAGCGCGCATTGCTTCCTTAGGGGCGTGTGGGGTTGTGGTGCTAGCGGGGCGGGAGCAGATCGAGATCCTCTGTCGTCACGATACGTGCCGCCATGGCGTACTCGACAAGTCGCGCTTTCCGTGACGAGGCGAGCCGCGTGGGGCCGCCGTGCAGGCCGCGGACGCCGAGGTCCGCCAGCTTGGAACACACATTGTCGAGCTTGCGGTTGAACTTCGTCACCGGCCAGCCCAGCCTCGCCGCCGCAGCCGCGGACTGCGGCACGCTGCCGGCCCCCCGGTCGCCCCGGCGCAGCACGTCCTCGCACAGGGCGATGATGAGCAGTTTCTGGTCGGGGGTGAGGTTCACCCGTCCGATCGTCACGGAGCCGTCGCTGTCGCGCGCGGGGGCGACGACCTCGAAGGGCGAGGCGGGGCAGAAGATGTCGAACTCGTACGTGGTGGAGCCGGCCGTGAACCAGACCGCCACCTGCTCGAACACGAGCGGGATGGCGGCGCCGGGGGCGAGCCACGCCTGGAGCCCGCCGCCTGTTTCCCCCACCGTCGCGGTGAGCTGACCGCCCACGTTGGTGAGCCACCACAGGCCGTTGGCATGGGTGATGGCGAGGAACTGCCGATGCAGGAAGGGGTTCTCGTCGTCGACCACGAGGTCGGCCTCGCGGCCGATCGTGAAGGTGCCGGCGGGGTCGGGGTGGTAGATCTCGCCGCAGAAGTCGACGGTGAGTTGGGTGGTCGGTTCGGCGGTCATGCGCACGTCTCCTCGGAGTAGTTCTGCGGCGCGTCGGCGCCGCTCGCCCGGAACACCTTCACGGCCACGCACACGCGGCCGGCGTCCGCGACGACGACCTTCGGGTCCTCCACCCGCTGCGTCGTTCCGGACGGACCGCCCGTGCGCACCATGTACCAGTCGGAGGCGAGCGCGTTGGGGTAGGTCCACGTGAACGTCACGTCGCCCCCGGCCCGCTCGCCCTTGATCGTCACCTTGCCGGGCGCGGCGCCCGCCCCCAGCTCCGGCAGGGGCTGCGTCGGCGTCCGGGTCGGGGCGGGCCCGACGTCCGTCGCCGACTTGCCGGAGAGCTGCCAGACACCTACCACCGCCGCGGCCACCACCACGAGGGCGGCCAGCGCCACGACGCCCCACCGCGTCCCCCCGCGCCGGACCGGACCGTCGTCCGGGGGCTCGGGGATGAGCTCGCGTCGCCTGCCCGCCTCCGGGGCCTGCGGCAGGCGGACGCCCACGTGCGTGACCCCGTCGGTCCGACCCTGACGCCGGAGGGTCGCGTCCTCGGGGGGCACGGCGACGTGGCCGGAAGCCAGGGAGCCCGATCCCGGCACATGCGGGAACGCGGGCACCGGAGGGTAGGCGGCAGCGGGGGCCGGCCCCTGGGCGCGGACCTGCTGCGGGGCCCGCAGGCGGGTGCCGTCCTCCTCGACGGGCGCGGACGCCGCGGCTGCCGCCGGTCCGGACGCCGCGGGCGCGGCCCACGTCGAGGGCGGGAGCGCGACGGGGGCAGCCTCGTCACCGGCGACGACGATGTCGGTGCGCGGGAACCGCAGCTCCTGTTCGATGGCCTGCAACGCGCGCGCCAACTGCAGGGCCGAGGCCGGACGGACGTTCGGCTCCTTGGCCATGGCGGTGCGCAGGAGGCGATCCAGCGAGGTGGGGACGTCCGAGCGTCCCGTGGACGGCGCGGGCACGTCCCGGACGCGCCGCATGAGCGCGAACGTGGAGTTGTCCCCACCCGGGATCTCGAACGGCGACCGGCCGACCAGCAGGTGCCACAGCGTGGCGGCCAGCGAGTACACATCGGAGCGGACCGTCGCGGGACCGGTCGCGTACAGCGTTTCCACCGGAGACCACGGCACCGAGACGCCCGCGTCGTCCTCCTCGGCTTCGGCGACCTGGGCGGCGATGCCGAAGTCGGTGAGTCCGGGCGTGCCGTACTGGCTGGTGAGGATGTTGGCCGGCTTGATGTCGCGGTGCAGGAACCCGCAGCGGTGGGCGGTCTCGACGGCCGAGCTGATCTGGATGCCGATCCGCAGCACCTCGGCCACCCCGAAGCGCTCGCGCTTGGCCCGCTCGGCGAGGCTCGCGTTCGGGTAGTACATCATCACGAGGTAGGGACGACCGTCCGCGGCCGTGGCGGCCGAGTACACGGGCACGATGTTGGGGTGCTCGAGCTGGGCCATCGCGTTGGCCTCGGCGGTGAAGCGGGCCACGATGCCGGCGGCAAGGCCGGGTTCCCGCAGGACCTTCACCGCCACCCTGCGGTTGGGCATCCGCTGCTCGTAGAGGTAGACGTCCGCATACCCGCCCGATCCCAGCTTGCTCAAGAAGGCGAGGTCGGGGATCTGGGGCGGCGGGAGCGTCTGGGTCACGCCACCACCTCGAACGTGATGTCGAAGACGCCGGCCAGGACGATCCGCGTGCCCGGCTCGATCGCCATCGGGTCGTGGGGGCGCAGCGCCACCGGCTCGGTGCCGGGCAGGATCACCTCGGTTCCGTTCGTCGACCCCAGGTCCCGCACGAGCACGTGCCAGAAGTCCAAGCGCACCTCGACGTGCTGGCTGGAGATGTCCCGCTCGGGGTCGTGGATCTTCACCAGGTTCGGCTGCTCGCCGGTCCAGCCCGACGGCAGGCGGGGGCTACGACCCAGCACCGCCCCCCGGTCCAGCAGGACGGTGTCGCCGTTTTGCAGGCGCAGGACGCCGAGCGGCGGCCGTGGCACCTCGAACGGCTGCTGGGCGGGCAGCGGCTGCCGACAGACGCGGCACACGCCCGCGTAGGCGGGGCTCAGGTGTCCGTGCGGGCAGCGGGCAGCGACGACGATCGGGCCGACCGCGCCCCCGTGCCCCTTGAGTTGCTCGCGGTCGATGGTCATCTCGGGACGGGGCGGCGACGGCTCCGCCGCCGGGAAGCCGGACGCCGGCGGGGTCGGGAGCGCGGCACCCGGAGGCGGCGTCAGCGGGCTGCCGTCGTCGTTCCAGGGCATGGCCTCGATGAAGGTTCCGCCCGGCTTGACCGGCGCCGGTGGTTCCACCAACCCCGCCCCGGCCAGGGGCGCACCCGGGACGGGCGTCGTGAACGGCGAGGGCATCGTGCGGTGCGCGGTGGCGGGGGACCCGGGCGCGGCCGCGTTCGCCGCCGAGGGTGCCGCCGCGACGGGACCGGCCGGCGACGGGCTGGACGCCGGGGACGGCGGCGGCTGGATCGGCCGCACCGTGGCGCCGAAGAGGTGGTCGAAGTCGGGAACATCGTCGGGGTCCGGCACCGAGGCGGTGACGGACGCCGCAGGTCCGGATGCTGCGGCGATGGGAGCGGCGTCCGGGTCGGACGCCGCGGCTGACGGCCCGGCGACCGGGGGCGTGGGCGAGGCTCCCGGGGCGGGCGCGGGCGTGGAACCAGGGGCGGATGCGGACGCAGAAACCGGCGCGGACGCCAGGGGGGTACCGAGGTGTTCGACGACGGACGCGAGCGCCACGCCGGTTCCCATGGGCAGCCGTGCCGCGCCGGGGGCCTCGGCCGCCAGCAACCGGATGGTCGGGTGGCCGGGCAGGAACCGGTCGACCCACAGGCCACTGCCCGGAATGTCCTCGGATCCCTGCACCTGGACGCGCCCGGATCCCCGCACGACAACGCGGACGCCGGCGTCCGTGACCTCGGCCAGCGCGAAGCTGTCGACGACGCGCAGTCCGAGGCTGATGAGCACCTCCAGGACACGGTCGAGGCTGGCGTCCTCGGACTGGACGGCGTCCAGCACCCCGCCGACCAACTCGTGGTCGGGCGCGAGGGAGAGCAGAGCGGCGAACGGACCGCCGAACACGGCGGTGACAGAGCCGGGGGCGTAGGCGAAGGGCGATCGTTGCACCGCTATCACTCCTTCAGGCCCCGGGGATTCGTCTCCTCGTCCACCTCCGAGTCGAGCGTGCCCTCGATATTGAGCACCACGGCTGTCACGTTGTCGCGGCCCCCGGCCGCCAGCGCAGCCTCGACGAGGGCGTCGGCAGCGGCCGCCGGGTCGGGCCGGGCGGCGAGGATCCCCTCGATGTGGGTGTCGTCCACCTCGCCGGTCAGGCCGTCGGAGCAGATGAGGAATCGCTCCCCCGCGGTCTGCGGCAGGACCCACAGGTCGACCTGCGGGAACACGGCCGAACCGAGGCTGCGGGTGATGACGTTGCGGGCGCGGTGGGACCGCGCCTCTTCGGGGGTGATGACGCCCTCCAGGACGAGTTCCTCGGTCTCCGAGTGATCGATGGTGGCCCGAGCCAGCGTGCCGTCCACCCAGCGGTAGACCCGCGAGTCGCCCACGTTGAAGATCGCCCAGTGCTCGGCGCCACCGACCCACACTCGGGCCACGCCGGTCACGGTGCTGCCCAGCCCGAGGGTCTCGGGGAACTCCTCGCCGTGGCGGAGGATCGCCGCGTTGGCCTCCTGCAGCACGGCCACCACATCGACCGGACGGATCGACTCCAGCGCGTCGGCCTCCTCCAGCGCGCGAATGACCAGCGCGCTGGCCACGTCGCCCGCCGCATGGCCTCCCATGCCGTCGGCGACCGCCCAGACCTGCCGGCCGGCCAGCACGCTGTCCTCGTTGTGCTTGCGGACGCGCCCGGTGTCGGACCGGTGGCCGCACACGATGCTCAGCATGGGAAATCCTTCGCAGGGGAACGACCGCGGGAGCGCGGCCTCCCGGAAGACTAGCAAGATTCGTTGTCCGGCCAGCAGCCGGTCCGACCGTGCGGGGAGTGCTCCCCTACCCCCGCCGACGAGCCGTGAAGCGGCCCAGGAATTCGCTGGCGAACTCCTGGTAGGTGCCTGCGACGATGGCCGCGCGGATGTCGTCCACGAGGCGCACGGTGAATCGCTCGTTGTGGATCGTGGTCAGCGTCGCGGCCAGCATCTCCTTCGCCTTGAAGAGGTGGTGGAGGTACGCCCGGGTGTAGTGCGCGCAGGTCAGGCAGTCGCAGTCGGCGTCCAGCGGCTCGAACGAGCGCCGGTTGGCCGCGACGACCAGGTTGTAGCGGCCGTCGAGGGCGTAGACGGTGCCATTGCGGGCGACCCGGGACGGGTTGACGCAGTCGAAGGTGTCCGCGCCGTTCTCGATCGCCGCGAAGAGGTCCTCGGGCTCGGAGATGCCGAGCAGGTGTCGGGGGGCGGCGTCCGGAAGCTCGTCGGCGCACCAACCCACGATCTCGCCCAGCCGCCGCTTCTCGATCGCCCCGCCGATCCCGTAGCCGTCGAAGCGGCGCCCGTCGACCTCGAGGGCGGCGAGCCCGGACGCCGCGGCGCGCCGCAGGTCCTCGTACTGGGCGCCCTGGACGACGCCGAACAGCGCCTGGTACGGCCGGTGGGCGCGGGCCTCGGTGAGGCGGCCGTGCTCGGCAAGGCAGCGCTCGGCCCAGCGGTGGGTGCGGGCGACCGACTCCTCCTGGTAGGCGCGCGGGTCGACCAGCGTCGTCAGTTCGTCGAAGGCGAAGATGATGTCGGCACCCAGGGCGTGCTGGACCTGCATGCTCACCTCGGGGGTGAACCGGTGCCGGTCGCCGTTGAGGAACGAGGTGAAGGTGACGCCGTCGTCGTCCACGTGCGCCATGCGCTCCTTGCGGGCGGCGACGATGTCGGCCTCGGTGAGGCCGGCGGTGTCCATGGCGAGCACCTTCTTGAACCCGACGCCCTGGCTCATCACCTGGAAGCCGCCCGAATCGGTGAACGTGGGTCCGGGCCAGTTCATGAAGCGGCCCAGGCCGCCCGCCGCGTCCACGATGTCGGGGCCCGGCTGCAGGAACAGGTGGTAGGCGTTGGCCAGCACCGCCTGCGCCCCCAGTTGGGCGACGGACTCGGGCAGCACCGACTTGACGGTCGCCTTCGTTCCGACAACGACGAACGCGGGCGTCTCGATGTCGCCGTGCGGGGTGTGGATCGTGCCGGTGCGTCCGCGGGGGCCGAGGCGGACGCCGGGGCGGAACGAGAAGCCGGTCACCCCCGCGCCCGGGCCAGGGCCTGGACCTGCGCGAGCGCGACGACGCCCGCCGTGGACGTGCGCAGGACGCCGTCGCTCACGGTGACCGGACGCCCGCCGGCGGCCTCGAACTCGGCCAGCTCCTCGGGGGCGATGCCCCCCTCGGGCCCGACGATGAGCAGCACCTCGCCCGCCGACGGCAGGTCGACCTCGGCCAGCGGGGTCGTCGCGTCCTCGTGCAGGACCAACGTCAGGGTGGTCTGCTGCACCCGCAACGCGAGCTCACGGGTCGTCATGGGCATCCCGACCGTCGGCACGCGCAGCCGCCGGGACTGCTTGGCGGCCTCGCGGGCCGTCGAGCGCCAGCGCAGCAGGCTGCGCTCGCCCCGCTCGGGGACCCACTTGACGATGGACCGCGACGCGGCCCACGGCACGACCTCGTCGATGCCCAGCTCGGTGAGCACCTCGACGGCCAGCTCGGCGCGGTCGCCCTTGGCGAGCGCTTGGGCGGCCACGAACCGCAGCGGCGGCTCGGGGGCGCGCAGCACCTCGGCGACCCGCACCGTGACCGACGTCTTGTCGACGGCGCACACCTCGCCCCGCACGCCGGTGCCGGCGCCGTCGGAGATCACGATCGTCTCGCCCTCGCGGATGCGCCGCACGACCGCCGCGTGCCGACCCTCGTCGCCACCCAGGGTGACCTCGTCGCCCACCCGAGGGTCGTGAAGGTCGCCGAGGAAGAGTGCGTCGGTCATGGGTTGCTCCTTGCTCCGGACGGCGTCAGCCGGTGAAGGCGTCCTTCAGGCGGCTGAACACGCTCTTGTTGGCGCGGTCCACCGACGCTTTCGGGCGGGTCTCGTCGCGAAGCTCGGCCAGTCGGCGCAGCAGCGCGCGCTGTTCCTCGTCCAGGGACGTCGGTGTCTGCACCAACAGCGTAACGCCGAGGTCGCCGCGTCCGGCCCCGCGCAGGCGCGGCACGCCGCGTCCGGGGATGGCCACGCGCGTGCCGGACTGCGTGCCGACCGGGACGTCCAGGGTCACGGTCCGCTCCGCCGGAGCCGTGTCGGCCACGTCAGCCTCCAGCGTGGCGAGCTTGACCGACGTGCCGAGCGCTGCGGCGGTCATGGGCAGCTTGACGACCATCTCCAGGTTGTCGCCGTCGCGACGGAAGACCTCGTGCGCGAGGACCGTGAGCTCGACGTACAGGTCGCCCGCCGGGCCGCCGCCGGGACCGACCTCGCCCTGGGAGTCCAGGTGGACGCGGTTGCCGGTGTTGACCCCCGGCGGGATCTTGACGTTGATCGTCCGGTGGCTGCGGACGCGGCCCTCCCCGGAGCACTCGCCGCACGGGTGGGCGATGATCGTGCCGTAGCCGCGGCACGTGGGGCACGGCTGGACGGTCCGGATGTCGCCCAGGAACGACCGCTGCACGGTCTGGACGTCGCCTTGGCCGTGGCAGGTGCCGCACATCGTGGGCTCGGTGCCGTCCGCGGCGCCCTTCCCGCTGCAGCGCGGGCAGACGACGGCCGTATCCACCTTGATGGGCTTGGTCACGCCGAAGGCGGCCTCGGCGAGGGTGAGGCTGAGCCGCACGAGGGCGTCCTGCCCCTTGCGCACCCGGCTGCGCGGCCCGCGCGAGCCCTGGGCGCCGAACATCGCCTCGAACAGGTTGCCCATGTCGAAGCCCGCCGCGCCGCCGGGGAACCCGAAGCCGCCCATGCCGCCGCCCGGACCCATCGGGTCGCCGCCGCGGTCGTACATCGAACGCTTCTGGGGATCCGACAGCACCGCGTAGGCCTCACCGATCTCCTTGAACTTCTCGGCGGAGCCGGGGTCGTCGGCGACATCGGGGTGATACTTCATGGCCAACTTGCGGTAGGCCTTCTTGATCTCCTCGGGCTTGGCGTCGCGGCCGATGCCGAGCACCTCGTAGTAGTCCTTCACGGTCATCCTTCTGCCAGGAAACGGCCGACGTAGCGGGCGACGGCGCGCACGGAGGCGATCGCCGAGGGGTAATCCATGCGGGTGGGGCCGACGATGCCGAGCGTGGCCCAGACGGCGGCGTCCGAACCGTAGGCCGACGCCACGACCGACGTGGTCTGGAGCGGCGCGTACGGGTTCTCGTGGCCGATCCGGACCGTCACGTCGGCGGGGCTCGTGGCCTCGCCGAGCAGCCGGAGCAGGACGACCTGCTCCTCCAGCGCCTCCAGCACCGGCTTCACGGTGGTCTCGAACTCCGCGCCGAAGCGGGTGAGATTGTCGACGCCGGCCACGACGATCCGCGACGACGGGTCGGACGACACCATCTCGAGCAGCGACGCCACCGCCGCGGAGCCGACCGCCTGCAGGGCCGACGGGAGGGCGTCCAGGACCGCCCCCAGCCGATCCACCGCCTCGCGCGGTGTCACGCCGATGAGCGCGGCGGCCAGCAGGCTGCGGAGGTCGGCTAGGTCGGCGTCCGATACCCGCAGGTCGACCACCCGCTGTTCGAGGCGCCCGGTGGACTGGACGCAGATGACGAGGCAGCGCTCCTCGCTCAGGCGGACGATGTCGACATGCCGGAGCGTCGCCGCCGACAGCACGGGGTACTGGACGATCGCCACCTGGTGGGTGATCTGGGCAAGCAGGCGCACCGTCCGGCGGACCACATCGTCAACGTCGAGCGCACCCGCCATGAACGCGTGGATCGCGCGCCGCTCGGCGCCGCTCAGCGGCTTGACCTGGGCGAGGCGGTCCACGAAGAGGCGATAGCCCTTGTCGGTGGGGATGCGCCCGGCGGAGGTGTGGGGCTGCATGATGTAGCCCTCCTCCTCCAGCACCGCCATGTCGTTGCGCACCGTGGCCGGCGACACGTTGAGGTTGTGCCGCTCCACCAGCGCGCGCGAGCCGACGGGCTCCTGGCTGGAGACGTAGTCGGTGACGATGGCCCGCAGGATCGCGAGCTTGCGCTCGTCCAGCATGTCCGCCTCCTCTCGCGACCTTGGCACTCGTCGGGTGCGAGTGCCAGTCTACGTCGGAGGCCGCCGGCCGCGCGATTCCCCCGCCCACGGGCGCGGACGCCGCCCAAGGACGCGTCGTTACACTGCCCGACATGGAGACTCGCCTGGGACCCTTCGAGCCCGTCGCGGACCGCTGCTATGTCGCGGTCGCCGAGCCCGCGACGGTCAACATCGGCCTGGTCGTCGGGACGACGGGGGCGCTGGTCGTCGACACGGGGTCCACGTTGGCCCAGGGCCGGGCGATCGCGGACGCCGCCCGGGCCGTCGCCGGGGACGTTCCCCTCACCCACGTCGTCGTCACCCACTACCACTACGACCACCTGTACGGGTTGGGAGGTTTCGCCGGCCTCACCTCGCTGGGTCACGAGAACATCGCCGCCGACCTGGCCGCGTCCGACCGGGTGGAGCAGGAACTCGCCGAACTGGGGGTGGCCCGCGACGAGGTGGTGCTGCCGCAGCGGACGTTCTCCCTGGCCATGTCGGTCCCGTTGGGCGACTGCCACGCCGAGATCGTCCACTTCGGCCGGGGACACACGGCCTCGGACGCCGTCGTGATCGTCCCGGAGCGTGGCGTGGTCTTCGCCGGGGACCTGCTGGAAAGCTCGGCCCGCCCCTCCATCGGCCCGGATTCGCACCCAGCCGAGTGGCCCCTCACGCTCGACGGCACGCTCGGGACCCTGCGGCGGAACACCGTCGTCGTCCCGGGGCACGGTCCGGTCATGAACCAGATGGACGCCGTCCTGCAGCGGGCAGAGCTGAAGTACCTGTGGGACCAGGCCCGGCAGGTCTACACGCGGGGGGTCCCGGTGGCGGACGCCTACGCCTCGGCCCAGTGGCTCTGGGACGAGGACTCGGTTCGCCAGGCACTCCCCGAGGTGTACCGCCACCTCGAGCGCGCCGGGGTCAAGCCCGCGTCCGGGAGGCGCGGCCTCCCGATCACGCCCGCCTGACCACCCCCCGGTGCGGCGACCCCCGCCCCTCAGATGCGGTAGCGGCAGTGCTGGCGGGTGATCCTGGTGCCGTCTCGGGCAACGGGAGCGGTGAAGCGGGGGTAGCCGCGCGCGTCGAGGTCGATCCGCCAGCTACGTTCGGGCGACCGCCGGGGGTCGGGCTCCACGAGCCGGTGGTGATGGCTGCACAGGAGCACACCGTTGGAGACGTCGCTCGCACCGCCCGCCCACCAGGGCAGGATGTGATGCGCCTCGCAATCGGCGGGCACCCGGTCGCAGCCCGGGAAGGCGCACCCGCCGTCGCGCAGCGCCAGCGCCGCCCTCTGGCCGACGCCGAACAGGCGGCGCTCCCGCCCCACATCCAGCGGCAGGCTCTCCCCGCCCAACACCACGGGCAGGATCCCCGCCGCGCACGCCAGGCGCCTCGCCTCGCCGGCCGAGACCCGCTCTCCAGCACCCTCCAGCATCGCCGACCCCAGCGCGGCGGTCAGCGCCGCGTGGTCGAGGGTCACCACCACCCGGGTGGCATCGCCGGCCGGCACGGCACCTCCCCCGCATGCGGCGTGGTGGGAGATACAGGAGGCGAGGGCGTCCGCGAGCGCCTGGGCCTGCGTCACGTCGACCCCCTGCAGCGCGTCGACCGTGCGCTGCCGCGCGGCCAGCGCCGTCAAGTGGCGCGTGAAGAGCCGGCCCTCGACCGCGGGCAGCTTGCCGCTGAACAGCAGGCCCCCGTCGTGATCGCGACGCCACCCCACGAACCGCGTCTGCCGCTGGGACCGCTCCGCGCGCTCCAGGGCGCGCTCGTCCGCAGCGTCGGCCACCTCGGGGGCGACCACCTCGACGGCCCGGTGCACCAGTCGCCGCAACTCCACCGGACCGAACTCGCCCGCCCACTCCACCAACTGCGCCGCCACCCGCTCGCGCTGGGCGGCGTCGAGGTCGTCGGGCAAGAGCTCCAGCCCCTGGACGATCACGGCCGCCTGTTCGGGCGAGACGGCGGCGGTCGCCACGGCGTCCGCGACCACCGGATACTCCGCAACGGCCACCGCCAACCGGACCTCCGCCCGCGCCTGCCGCGCCGAGTGACTCGCACCGGCCGCCAGCCAACTACTGGTCGGCATCGACACCACGTGCAGCGCGGCCTGCCGCCGCTCGGCCTCCGCCAGCCACTCCCACCAGCACGCCTGCGCGGTCGCGAGCGCCTGGCGCGCCTCGGCCACGGTGGCCAGCACCTCGGCGTCCGAGAGTTGCCAGGGCTCGACCTCGCCGGGATCCCGCCACACGGGCGGGGCGACGGGGTGCGAATCCTCAGCGGGCAACCCCTCGTCGGGCGGCAGGGGCGGGTCGTCCGGATCCCACTCGGCCGCGTTCGACGCCACCCACACGGGTACGAGGCGTCCGGGGATCCTGGGGGTGATCATGCCCCCACCCTACCGCCCCCACCCCCCAAACACCAGAGTTTTCGAACATTTTTTCGAACGATTCTCGACCGTCCGAAACCGCTCGGGGACACCGGCGCCACCGCACCCCAAGGCACCGCAACGTCCGAGCACCGGCCAGCCCCCTGCCGCCGAAGCGAACTCCCCACGCGTCGCGGCCAATCCCGCGGCGACCGGTCAGTTGTCGCGGCGCTCCGGACGATTCGCGCCGGTCACGCCGTTGAGGACCCAGCTCACGACGCTGATGATGAGGGAGCCCAGCAGGGCGGGCCACCAGCCGTCCACGTGGAACCCGATGCCCACCTGGCCACACACCCACGACGTCAGCAGCAGCATGCCCGCGTTGATGACGAGCAGGAACAGCCCGAAGGTGATCAGGATCAGGCACCCCGAGAAGAACTCCACGATCGGCTTGACCAGCGCATTGACAAGGGCGAACACCACCGCGACGCCCAGCAGGGTGAGCCCCTGCTCGGTCAAGTCGGAACCGGTGAGGCGAATCCCCGGGACGACGAGGGCGGCGACCCCCGCGGCGGCGGCGACGGCGAGCAGGCGCAGAACGAGCTTCATGCGGCCATGGTGCCAGCCCCACCTGTGCGACCCAACGGGGTCATCCCCGACCGGACGCCGGACGCCGCGCCCTCAGCGCTCGAGCCGGTCGGACAGGGCGGCGGCGACCGCGTCGTGGATGTCCCGGGCCGCCGCGGCGAAGAGGAGCCGTCCCGCGCCCCCCGGCCGGTACGCGGCGCCGTCCAGCCCGACGAAGCCTCCGAGCTCGGTGAGCAGCAGGCTGCCGGGCAGGTGGTCCCAGGGGTTGATGGTCCGGTAGCCCAGCGCGTCCACGTCGCCGGCGACGACCCGCGGATAGTCGATGGCGCACGACCCGCGCGTGTGACTCAGCGCGAGGCCGACGGCGGGCGTCCGGCGCAGCGCCCGGAAGGTCTCGACCCGATACGGACGCCTACGCCCGGCCAGCCTCGCCAGCCGCCGACCGTTGCACGTCGCTCCCGCGCCGCGCTCCGCGACATACAGCCGCTCGTGCATCGGCTGCCAGATCCACGACCGCACGGCCACCCCGTGCCGCACCTCGGCGACCATGACGCCGAAGTCCTCACGCCCGGCCGCGAAGTTCCCGGTCCCGTCGACGGGGTCGATGACCCAGGCGGCCGCGGCGTCCGGAAGCGCCGCCACCAGCTCGGGCGCGACGAAGGCGGCCTCCTCCCCGACGACCAGCGCCCCCGGATCGGCCGCCCGCAGCGCGTTGGTGAGCTCCGCCTCCGCCTCCTTGTCGGCGACGGTCACGAGATCGCCGGGCGACTTCTGGGCGACATCGCCTGGGGCCAGCGCCCTGAACCGCGGCAGGATCGTCCGCGCGCACACGTCCTGGATCAACGCCGACACGTCTTCGGTGCGCATCAGGATTCCCGGTCCAGATGGTCCTCGGTGACGAAGTCGATGAGCCGCTCCACTTCGGTGGGCAGGCGCGGATCGAGGTCCTGCCAGCCGCGGACCTGGCGCAGGATGCGCTGCCACGCCGCCGCGATGTCCGCCTGGCTCGCGGCGGGCCACCCGAGCGCGGCGCAGATGCCCTTCTTCCAGTCGGTGCCGCGCGGGATGCGCGGCCACGCGGTCAGCCCGACCCGCTCCGGCTTGACGGCCTCCCAGATGTCGATGAACTCGTGGCCGGTGACGAAGACATGCTCCCCCGTCACCTGCGCGACGATCCGCGACTCCTTTGTGCCCGGCACCAGGTGGTCGACCAGCACGCCGAGCCGCCGCCCCCGCTCCGGACCGAACGACGCCACGATGGCCGGCAGGTCGTCGATGCCCCCGAGGTACTCCACCACCACACCGACGTGGCGGAGGTCGGCGCCCCACACCTTCTCGACGAGTTCCGCGTCGTGGCGTCCTTCGACGTAGATGCGGCTGGGCAGAGCCACCTTGGCGGCCTGCGCGGGACCGACCCGCGAGCCGGACGCCGTGTGTGTCCGTTGGTACTCCTGGGCGCGGTCACGGTCCGTCGCGACGCGCGCCACAGGGGCGAGGTCGACGGGCCGCCCATCGAGCCAGAAGTTCGGACCGAACGGGAAACTGCGACGCTTGCCCCGCCGGTCCTCCAGGACGACGAGTCCGTTCTCCCACCGCACGACGGCCCCAACGAATCCCGAGGTGGGCTCCTCCAGCACCATCCCGACCTCGACCGGGGTCCGGACGGCCGTCGGCTTGCCCCGACGCTGCCATCCGGCGGCCAGGACATCCCCCGCGTAGCGATCCATGACGCACGACCCTACCCAGTGCTCGGCACCGTTCGCGGCAGGCGCGAGCGAGGGCGTCCGCGGGGCGCGCGTCGACCTTGGGACTCGCCGGGCCGACCTTGGTCGCACGCATCCGACCTCGAAGTGCGGCAGAGTGGACGGCAGTCGACCTTGGAGAACGCGTGACCACCCTCGAACCGGCTTCGCCCGAGACCCCCTCGCCCGAGCCCGCCACCCCCCACCCCGTCGTCCCGCCGCCCGGCCAGCCCGGACCGGTCACCGGCGCGCCTGGGGCTGTCGCGGCGTCCGGACCGGCCGCACCCGCGGCGTCCGACACGCCCCCGCCGACCTGGACCTACCTGCCGCCGAAGCCCCGGCGGCCCTGGCAGTACGTGCTCATGGGGGCGGCCATCCCCACGGCGCTCATCGTCGTGGTCGCGGTGGTCCTCCCCCTGGTGTTCGGCCAGTTGGGCGGCATGGGCATGGGCGGTCAGGCCGAGTACCAGGTCGCCAAGGTCGACTTCTCCCAGCCCGTCACCCTCACCGGCACCATCGAGCCGACCCAGCGCCTCGACCTGCGCTTCGCCACCGAGGGCGATGTCACCTCGGTCGCGGTGCGCGTGGGCGACGCCGTCAACCCCGGCACCGTGCTCGCCACGGTCGACGACACCGAGTTGCGAGGCGCGGTGTCGGACGCCAGCGCCGAGGCCGACGCGGCCTGGAAGGACTACCAGGCGGCCCGCAAGGCCGGATCCTCGTCCGCCACCGCCCTGCGCTCGGCGCACGCCGCCAAGGCGGAGGCCCTGCGGCAGGCCCGCGTCGCGCTCGAGAAGGCGCAGCTCGTGTCCACCATCGACGGGGTGGTCGCCGCGGTCAACGTTCACGTCGGCGACCGCGCGGGCGCACCCGCGGCGTCCGCCACCAATCCGGGCGCCTCGGCGTCCGCGGACATCGTCGTGATCTCGCGCACCTACCAGGTCGCCGCTCAGGTCGGCAGCGCCGAGCGCGCCCGGGTAACCAAGAGCGCGCCCGCCACCGTACGGTCCCCCTCCTTGTCTGCGCCCGTGCCCGGCACGGTGACCTCCGTGGGCGTCATCGCCGAGGCCGCCACCGGCGAGCGCAGCGGCGCGGCCACCTTCCCGGTCGTCGTCGGGCTCACGAAGACCCCCGGGGACGTCTTCGCCGGCGCCGCCGCCACCGTCGAGGTCGACGCGGGCGGGCACACCACGGTGCTGGCGATCCCGGCGTCCGCGCTGCTCGGCCGGACCGGCGACCACGCGACCGTCCTGCGCAAGGTCGACGGCCAACCGCAGCCCACCGAGGTGACCCTCGGCGCGGCGTCCGGAGACCTCGTCGCGGTCGTCGCGGGACTCAACGAGGGCGACACCGTCGTGCTGCTCGGCATGCCTGGGGTGGCCGGCGGACCCGCGGAGCCCAAGCGATGAGCGTGGCGGTCACCGACGCCGACCTCCCGGTTCTCCAGGTCCGGGGGCTGTGGAAGACGTACGCGTCGGGCGACGTGCAGGTGCACGCCCTGCGCGGGGTCGACCTCGACGTGGAGGCGGGCGAATACGTGGCGATCATGGGCCCCTCCGGGTCGGGCAAGTCGACGCTCATGAACGTCATCGGCTGCCTCGACATCCCCAGCGCCGGCCAGTACGTCCTGGATGGCGACGATGTGGCCCATCTCAGCGACGATGCCCAGGCCGATATCCGCAACCGCCGGATCGGGTTCGTGTTCCAGCAGTTCAACCTGCTGCCCACCCAGACCGCCGCGCGCAACGTCGAACTGCCGCTCTGGTATGCCCGCGTGCCCGCCGCCGAGCGGCGCCGCCGGGCGATGGACGCCCTCACGCGCGTCGGGCTCGCCGACCGGGCGCACCACCGTCCGGGACAGCTCTCCGGCGGCCAGCAGCAGCGCGTGGCCATCGCGCGGGCGCTCGTCACCGATCCCGCGCTGATCCTCGCGGACGAGCCCACGGGCAACCTCGACTCCGTGTCGACCGCCGACGTCCTCGACCTGCTCGACGACCTGCACGCCGCCGGACGCACGATCGTCCTCATCACCCACGAACCCGACGTCGGCGCGCGTGCCCAACGCATCGTGCGTATGTTCGACGGACGCATCGCGGGCATCGAGTCCCGGAGGGCCGCGCGGTGATGAGCTGGTGGGAGACCGTCCGCCTGGCCCTGGACGCCATCATCGCCCACCGCGTCCGGTCGGCCCTGACGACGCTGGGCATCATGATCGGCATCGCCGCCGTGACGCTCTCGGTCGGGCTGGCCCAAGGCGCCGCGGCCAGCGTCAACGAGCAGATCGACAGCCTCGGCTCGAATCTGTTGACGATCGTCTCCGGCGGGATGGCCCCCCCGGGCGCCACGAGCATGGCCGACATGCAGCCCCTCACGATGGCGGACGCCGCCGCGCTCGCCGACCGCGAGGTAGCCCCCGACCTCGCCGGGGTCGCCCCCGTGACGCAGAGCTCCCTCGAGTTCGCTGCGGGCGACAAGGTCGTCCAGACGACGATCGAGGCGACCACGGCCGAGTGGGCGGTCGTCCGGGCCCGGAATGTCCAGTCCGGACAGTTCCTCACGCCCGAGCAGGTGACGGACGCCGAGGCGGTCGTCGTGCTGGGCTCCAGCACCGCCCGCAGCCTCTTCGGCGATCAGGCGGTCGCCGTGGGCCAGGCGGTCAGCGTCGGCGGGACCACCCTGCGGGTCGTCGGCGTGCTGGCGTCGACCGGCAGCGCCGGGGGCATGATGAGCGGCGACGACCTCGCCGTCGTGCCGTTGTCCACCTACCAGGACCGCCTCGCGCGCGGCGAGGAGCCGCTGTCGGCGATCTACGTCCAGGCGGCTCCCGACCGGATGACGCAGGCGTACCAGGAGGCGCAGGCGTTGCTGCTCGCACGCCGCAACGCCGCCTCCCCCGAGGGGGCCGGGTTCATGATCTTGTCCCAGCAGTCCCTGGCCGAGGCGATGGCCGCCATCACGACGACCCTCACGCTGCTGCTGGGCGGCATCGCGGCCATCTCGCTCGTCGTCGGCGGCATCGGTGTCATGAACATCATGCTGGTGTCGGTGTCCGAGCGATTCCGCGAGATTGGGCTGCGCAAGGCGCTGGGCGCCCGCCGCCGGACCATCCTGATGCAGTTCCTCACCGAGGCCGCCACCCTCGCGCTGGTCGGTGGGGCCTTCGGGCTGGCGTTCAGCGCGGGGGTCGCGTGGCTGATCACGACGCTCGCGAAGTTCCCTGTGCCCGTGTCGCTGCCGACCGTCCTGATGGCGCTCGGGGTCTCGGCGAGCATCGGCATCATCGCCGGCGTCTACCCCGCCGCGCGCGCCGCCCGTCTCGCCCCCATCGACGCGCTCCGGCGTGAGTGAGAAGGAGTCCGCCATGACCGATCGCACTCCCCTGCCGCCCGTCCGGCTGCGCCCCCGCCCCGAAGCCGCCACCGCCCGCACCCGGACCCGACGCCTCCGGATCGTCGCGGCCGCGCTCGTCGTGGCACTCATCGCGACGGCCACGTGGGCCGCCTTCTTCTCCGGCGGCCCTGGGGGTTCACCGGCGGAGCGTTGGACGACGGTGACCGCCACCCGCGGTGCCGTCGCCCAGCGCATCACGGGCACCGGGACGGTGTCCCATGTGAACGAGATTTCCGTCCGGTTCCGCGCCGCCGGCACCGTCACGGAGGTCCGGGTCGGCCTCGGGGACGCCGTGTCGCCCGGCGACGTGCTCGCCGTGATGGACGACTCTGCGTTGCGCCTCAAGCACGTCCAGGCCCAGGCCGCGGTGGACGCCGCCCTCCTGGCCGTCCGTCAAGCCTCGGACGCCCGCGCGTCAGGCCCCGCTGCCGTCCCCGGCGCGGCCGCACCGGTCGTCCCCCCGGCCCCGCAGCCGGACGTCGACCTGGGTCGGGTCGCCGGGACCGTCGGCGAGGCGAACGCCCAAGCCGCGACGCTGGTGTCCCTCCAGCAAGCCGCCCAGGACGCCCTCGCCGAGGTGCGCCGCGTCTGTCCCGCCCCCGCCCCCTTGCCCTCGGTTCCGTCCCCGCCCGCGGTCACTCCGTCCGGGGCGCCGTCGTCCGGCCCCTCGGGGGGTCCGTCGGGGGCACCCTCGGCGGCTCCGTCCCTGCCCTCCTCGGGAGCCGGGTCCGACCCGTCGGCGTGGCCGTCCACGTCGGCGTCCGCGAGCGCCCCGGCGGTGGATCCCGCGGCCTGCCGGCAGGCGCTCGCGTCGGCCGCGGCGGCCCAGAACGCCCTGGCCGTGGCCCAGGAACGGGCGGGCGCCACCAACCTGGGCGCGCTCGGCGCACTCCAGGGGGCCGCCCAGGCGATCGCGGGAGCGGTCGCCCAGTTCTCCGCGTGGGCGTCCGCGCTCGCCGGCGCAGCAACTGGCGGGAGCGCGTCGGCAGGGAGTCCGCCCGCGGCGTCCGCGGCCCAGGGCTCGGCCACCGACAGCGAGCTCACCGCCGCGCGCATCCACCTCACCAAGGCGCGACGCGCCCTCGACCAGGCCCGCCAAGACCTTGAGCGGGCCACGCTCCGAGCGCCCATGGCCGGCGTCGTCGCGACGCTCCCCTTCACGGTCGGTTCGCCCGCCACCCCCAGCCAGGCGGTCGTCGTCTCCGCGCCCGGCGCGGTGCTGGTCACGCTCACCGTGCCCACGGCGTCCTACCCCTTCGTCGCCACCCACCAGCGCGCCACCCTGCGCGGCTCCGGCGGGGCGCGCGCGGACGCCACCGTCTCCAGCAAGGAACTCGTGCCGCAGCCGACCGGCGGCTACGTCGTCACACTCCTGTCGAGCACCGCGCGGTCGGACGCCTTCCCCGCCGGCACCTCGGTGAGCATCGAAATCGAGGTGGGGGCCGTCGGGGACGCCGTGGTGGTTCCGCTGACGGCCATCACCCGCTCCGGCGACCTCGCGACCGTCCGGTTGCTCACGGGTACCGAGGTGACCGAGGTGCCCGTCACGCTGGGCCGGATCGGCGACACCCGAGCCGAGGTCGTGGAGGGCGTCCACCCCGGCGACCGCCTCGTCGTGGCCGACGCCACCAAGCCCATCCCGGGCTTCGGATTGGGCGGCTGAGCCGTCCCCGCCGCCCGCGTTCTCGCCGGGCGGATCGCGGAGCCCGCCGCCCGCGTTCCCGCCGGGCGAATCGCAGAGCCCGCCGCGCGGCCTCTCATCAGTTCTTGACGACACAGGTGATTCGAGTGACCTGAGCGGAGCCCTCGTCTCGGAGGAGGCGTCCGAGCGCCCCTACCCTGAGCGTCGCCGATCCGCCGCAGGGGCGCACGGCGGAACGACTCGGAGGGAAGTGGATGAGCCAGACGACGAACACACCCGTCACACGCCGCACGCTGGT
Source organism: uncultured Nigerium sp. (assembly GCA_964482465.1). Taxonomy (GTDB): domain Bacteria; phylum Actinomycetota; class Actinomycetes; order Propionibacteriales; family Propionibacteriaceae; genus Propioniciclava. The sequence continues at coordinate 35,010 of CAYZXQ010000009.1, forward strand.
GCGCGGGGCGGCCTGGGCGACTCCGGCGGTGGTCGCCGCGGCGGCCGCTCCGCTGGTCTCGGCCTCACCCGTGCCCTGCACGACCGTGACCAAGCTGGTCTACGCCGACGCAGGCGTCACCTCGCCCAGCGGCCAGGTGCCGACCGGGATGCTCACGTACTCCTACGGCTACGGCACGTCCACCCCGAACGGCATCGGTCGGCTCACCCAGGACCCGGCCACGGGCCTGCAGTGGATGGTCACCGACCTGGTGGAGAAGATCACGAACACATCGACGTCCACGATCTCCAACCTCGTGCAGCCACTGCCGTTCATGGCGGTCGCCTACCCCCGCACGTCCACTTACTACCCGATGCTCTGGCTGAACGCGGTCGGGTGCTGGGAATCGACCGCCATGAACGTGGGGTCCTACACCAACGACAGCGAGCCGCACGCCGGGTATGTCGTCACCCTGCGGGACTCTGCCGGCGCCCTGATCCCCGTCGAACCCATGTCCACCTACGATCCCTACCTGGCGCCGTCATTCCGGTGGTCGGCGACGGCGTCCTCGACCATCACCGCCACCGATTCCATCCCCGTGATCTACCCGAGCTCCACCATCCTGGCTCCGGGCGAGTCCGCCACGTTCACCTACTCGGTCTGGCGCGAGTACCGGGCCCAAACCGTCGGCTCTCTGGCGTTCGGGTTCCCCAACCTCGTGCTGGGCACCGTGGAGGAATGCGCCTGATCCGAATTGCGACTTCGAGTCCCTTGACGGGACCCGGGGGCGCCCATACGCTCACGCTTTCCTCGCTGTCCGCCGAGGCAACGCTGAAAGGGTCCGCCCATGTCAGGTTCGCATCCGGGCCATGCGCCCTCCGATTGGAATGTCCCACCGCGTACCACGTGGTTCGTCCTGTTCAGCTGTTGGCTGGGCATCCTCGCGGAGGGCTACGACGTCGGCGTCTTGGGTGCCGTCCTCCCGGCCATCGCAGAGGACAAGGCATGGAACCTCACCCCACTCGAGCTGGGCGGCCTGGGCTCGTACGCGCTCATCGGCATGCTGGTCGGTGCGATGTTCATCGGGTCGCTGAGCGACCTCATCGGCCGCAAGAAGATGTTCCTGTTCGCCCTCGCGTTCTTCACCCTCATGCAGGTGGGCGCGGCCTGGGCCCCGACGCCCGTGCTGTTCGGTCTGTTCCGGTTCTTGGGCGGGCTCGGCATGGGCGGGATCATCCCCGTCGCCGCAGCCCTGACCATCGAGTACAGCAAGCCCGCCCGCCGTTCGTTCAACTACGGCCTGATGTACTCCGGCTACTCCTTGGGCATTCTGATCTCGGCGTTCGTGGCCATCCTCGCGCTCCAGCCGTTCGGCTGGCGCTGGGTGGTCGGGTTCGGCGCCACGCCGCTGCTGTCCGTCCCGCTGTTGATGGTGCTCCTTCCGGAGTCGCTGGAGTACTTGATCCACAAGGGACGTCGCGCCGAGGCCGAGAAGCTCGCGACGCGACTGGGAATCGAGCCGTTCGACGCGCGCGACTGGGTGGCGGACGCCGACGCGAAGGCCGAGGCGCCGCGGGCTGGATTCCGCGAGTCGATGGCCGTCATCTTCTCCCGGCGCTACGGCTTGGCCACGGTGTTCTTCTGGGTGGCGCTGTTCGGCGGCATGCTGCTCGTCTATGGCCTGAACACGTGGCTGCCGTCCATCATGCGCAAGGCCGGCTACGACCTGGGGTCGTCGCTCACCTTCCTCGTCGTGTTCTCGCTCGCGTCGGCCATCGGCGGCATCCTGCTCGGCCGGGCGGCCGATCGGTGGGGCAAGAAGCTGATCCTCGTCCTGTTCTACCTCGTGGGCGCCGTCGGGATTCTGCTGCTGATGTTCCCGAATGTCCTCGTGGTGAACTATCTGTTCGTCGCCCTGGCCGGCATCGGATCGATCTCCACGTCCCTCGTCCTGACCGGGTGGGTTGCCGACTACTATCCGGCGCACACCCGCGCCACGGCGACCGGCTGGGCCCTCAGTTTCGCCCGTGTCGGCGCCATCGCCGGCCCGTTGATCGGAGGGGCGATCGCCGGCGCAGGTCTGCCCATCCAGTGGAACTTCGTCTTGTTCGCCGTGGTCGGGGGAATCGCGGCGGTGTCCATCGCCCTGATTCCGCAACGGGCGGCGGCCGAGGGCGTCGACACCGCACGCCACGGACGCGACGACGACCTGGTGCAGGAGTCGTCGGTCCAGGTGTGAAGCGGCATCCTGGTCGGCCAGGCGGGCCGACGCCCTGGATCTGTCTCCCGGCCGCGCCCCTGGGGCGGGATCGCCGTGGTCGCCCTCGGGTCGATCTCGACTCGGACGGCGGTCGATGCTCGGCCTCGCCGCGACGAACATGTCGTCCAGGAGACGGGTCATGGTCCGGTCGTCCTCGCAAGGCCGGTTACTCCTCGGCCAGACCGGCCGGGGACCCCACCGCCGAGCGGACGTAGCCGAGCGACTTCGTCAACTGCTCGGTCGGGCCGACGCCTGCCGCCAGGGATGCCTTGATCGGGTAAATCCGAGCCGGCCCGCCTTGCGGCGTGTGGTAGGTCACGAGCAGCGGAATGGTGGCGAGACGCTGGACCTGCCATCGCCCGTCCGCACCTTGGACGAACGTGGCCTTGAGCATGATGCCTTCCATGGCCCGCGGCGTCGAGGTTCGCATCTGACCGAGCAGATTGCCCAGGCCGTAGGCGACCCAGGTGTTCCCGATCCGGACGATGGGCTGCACGGTGTGCGCGTGATGCCCGACGATCAGGTCGACCGCCCCGGATGCGGCCAGCGCCGTGGCTGTGTTCTTCTGCTCGCTCGAGGGTGCCGTCACGTACTCCGTGCCGGCGTGCATCACGGCGACGACGATGTCGGCCCCGGCCGCCCGAGCGGCCTTGGCGCGCCCGATCATGTCGTCGAGCCGGTCGACCGACCACGGGCGTTTGGCGTCGAAGCCGTCGTTGATGTCGTAGGTTCCCGTCACCACCGCGAGCTTCACGCCCGCCTTGGTCGTCAGAAGCCGCGGGGACGCCTCCTCGGCCGACCGGTTCGTGCCGGCCGTAACGATGCCGAGGTCGCGCTCCAGCACGTCGAGGGTGTGGGTGAGGCCAGCGAAATCCCGGTCGCGGCTGTGATTGGACGCCGTCGTGCAGTAGTCGAAGCCCAGCTCGCGATAGGCCCGAACCACGGACGCTGGCGCCCCGAACGAGGGATACCCCGACGGCTTGGTGCCGGGCGGCGCGAACGGCACCTCGGTGTGGCAGACGGCCACGTCCGCGTCCCGCACCAGGGGGGCGACGTACTGCAGCAGCGGCCCGAACTCCTCGGGCTGGGACGAGCCGAGCGCCTTGGCGTCCGCCCGGATGCTGGCCAGTAGGCTGTCGTGCCACAGCATGTCCCCCGAGAACAGCAGGGTCACCGAGCTGGGACGCGCCGGGGTGGCGGCCGCCGAGGGCGTTGCCGTCGGGAACGCGGCTGCGCGTGGGGTCTGCCCGAGGGTGGCCTCCGGGGTGGGGCGGACGGCCGAGGCCGACGGTGCCGTGCGTGCCTGCGCAGTGGCGAGCGTCGAGGCGGATGCGGCGAGGACGAGCGCTGCCATCGTCAACCCGACGGCGGGGGCTAGTCGGAGCACAAGGCGTAGTACAGCAGAGGTTCGACAGGCCGCCGGGATGTCTCACCGGGGCAGCAGCGCCCGCACGACGGCGTCCGCGAGCAGCCGACCGCGCCGGGTCAAGACCAGCCGGTCGGCGCGAACCTCCGCCAAGCCATCGGCCACCAGCCCCGGGAGACGTGCGGCGTCCGCAACCGCGTCGAGCGGCAGGCCGTCGGCCAGCCGCGTCTGGAGCAGCAGGCGCTCGGTGGCGCGGTCGGCATCCGTGAGCGACTCGCGTCCGGCGGCGGGCGAGCGTCCGGACGCCAGCCGCTCGGCATACGCGCGTGGGTGCCGGACGTTCCACCAACGGACGCCGCCCGCGTGGCTGTGCGCGCCCGGACCGAAACCCCACCAGCCCTCGGAGTGCCAGTAGGCGAGGTTGTGGCGGCAGGCGTGGCCAGGAAGCGCCCAGTTCGAGACCTCGTACCAGCCGAGCCCGGCGGCGGCGAGGAGGTCGTCGGCCAGCTCGTAGCGGGCGGCGAGGTCGTCGTCGTCGGGGGCCGGGAGCTCGCCGCGCCGGACGCGGGCGGCGAAGCGGGTGCCGTCCTCGACGATGAGGGAGTAGGCGCTCACGTGGTCGGGGCCGGCCGCGAGCGCCGCCTCGACGCTGGCGCGCCAGTCGCCCAGCGACTCACCCGGCGTGCCGTAGATGAGGTCGAGACTCACCGAGGCGAACCCCGCCTCCCGGGCCCACCGGACCGCCTCGACCGCGCGCCCGGGCGTGTGGGTACGCTCCAGGGTCGCCAGGACGTGCGGGACGGCCGACTGCATCCCGAACGAGATCCGCGTGAATCCCGTCGCGACCAGGGCTTCCAGGCTGGCGGGCGTGACGGAGTCCGGGTTGGCCTCGGTCGTCACCTCGGCGTCCGGGACCAGGCCGAAGGTGTCCCGCAGACGCGCCAGCATCCCGCCCAGTTCGGCTGCCGACAGCAGTGTCGGCGTGCCGCCCCCGAAGAACGCGCCGGCGAGCGCGCCCGCCTCGGGCAGCACCCCGCGCGCCAGCGCGATCTCGGACGCCAGCGCCGCGAGGTAGGCGTCCCGGGACGCCCCGGGCGCCGACCCCAACTCGGCGGCGGTGTAGGTGTTGAAGTCGCAGTACCCGCACCGGGACGCGCAGAAGGGCACGTGGACGTACGCCCACAGCGGGCGACCGGCCGCCTCCGCGCGGGCGGCCTCCGGAAGCGCGCCGTCGGCGGGCGCGGGATCGCCCTCGGGCAACGCCGAGGGGGTCACGGCAGCTCGAAAGGCAGCGGGAGGCCGTCCAGGACGTGGCGGCAGGAGCAGTCGGCGTCCACGTCCGGCAGCGCCGCCACCGTACGCGCGACGAGCGCCTTCAGCCGTTCGACGTTGTCGGCGAAGACCGCCAGGACGTCCGCGTGGGTCACCCCCGCCTCGCCCTCGACGCCGGCGTCCGCGTCGGTGACGCAACAGACCGTCGCGTAGCACAGGGCCAGTTCGCGGGCGACGGACGCCTCCGGCATGCCCGTCATGCCGACGACCGACCACCCCTGGGCCGCGTGCCAGCGCGATTCCGCCCGGCTGGAGAACCGCGGACCGTCGATCACCACGAGCGTGCCCCCGTCGACTAGCGGCGTGTCCGCGGACGCCGAGGCCAGCAGCGCGGCACGCGCGTGCGGGCAGTAGGGATCGGCGAACGGCACGTGTACGACCGGCCCCTCGGCCTCCCACACCGTGTGCCCGGACCGGTAGGTGCGGTCGACCACCTGGTCGGGTACGACGAACGTGCCCGGGGTCAGCTCGGGACGCAGCCCGCCCACCGCCGCCGGACCGAGCACCTGCCGGACGCCCAGGCTCCGCAGCGCCCACAGGTTGGCGCGGTAGTTGACCCGGTGCGGGGCGTGCTGGTGGCGCTCGCCGTGCCGCGGCAGGAACGCCACGCGCCGCCCGGCCACCTCCCCGACCATCACCGGTGCCGACGGGGCCCCGAAGGGGGTGTCGACCTCGATGCGTGCGGGGTCGTCGAAGAAGGAATAGAAGCCCGAGCCGCCGATGATGCCGATGTCCGCCTGCATGGGCGTCAGCCTACGGGCTGGGTCCGACCGCGTGCGCCGGGGCGTTTGGCGCCTGCGGACGCCGCCGGCTTGGCCCGGCTGGGAGACTGGACGCCATGACGGTCCTGCCCACTTCGTCCGAGCCCCCGGTGTCGTATGCGAACGCCGCAGTCACCATGGGGGTGCTCGTGGCGGCCCTGTGGCTGCTCGAACTCGTCGACATGCTCACGCTCGGCTCGCTGGACACCTGGGGCGTCTCGCCGCGCCAACTGGACGAACTGCCGCAGATCTACACCGCCTGGGCACTGCACTTCGGCTGGGGGCACCTCATCGGCAACACCGTGCCCCTGTTCGTCCTGGGGTTCCTCATCCTGCTCGGCGGCGTCCGCCGGTTCGTCGCCAGCGCATTCGCGGCGATCACCGGCTCGGGGCTGTTCGCGTGGCTGCTGAGCGCACCGGGCACCGTGACCGCCGGGGCGTCCGGGCTCGTCTTCGGCTGGCTGACCTATCTGTTGGCCCGCGGCATCTTCGGACGCAACCTCGCTCAGATCGCTGTGGCCGTGGTCGTGTTCGCGCTCTATGGCGGCGTCCTGTGGGGCGTCCTGCCTGGTCACCCGGGGATTTCGTGGCAGGGACACCTCGGCGGCGCGCTCGCGGGCGTCCTCGCCGCGTGGTGGATGCATTCCCTGCCCGCAGTTCGCGCGCGATGATCTGCGACACCGACCGGGCCCTCGCGGCGGCGCTGCTCCCGTTGGCCGGGGTGGCCGCCGTGGCGCTGGGCGGCTCGCGGGCGTCCGGACTCGCCGACGCGGCGTCCGACACCGACCTGTACGCCCTGTGCCCCACCGGGGTTCCGGACGCCGCGGCGCGCGTCCGGGCGCTGGCACCGCTGGCCGACGGCGGACGGGTCCGCCGCGAGACCGCCTGGGGCGACGAGGACCACCTGCACCTCGACGGACGCCTCGTGGAGATCGTCTACCTCGACGGATCCGTCCTCGACGTGGAGCGCTTCTACGATCCAGGCGCCGAGCCCACCGGCTACACGACGGCCTTCCTGCACACGCTCGCCGGGGCCGTGGGCGTGGCCGATCCGGACGGCACGCTCGCCGCCCTCCAGGAGCGGCTGCGCGCCTTCCCCGAGGCGACCCGCGCCCGCATCCTCGCCCAGGCGCCCAGCGAACTGGCCGGCTACCTGACGCAGCTCCGTGCGGCGCAGTCCCGCGGCGACTGGACGAGCGTCACCCACCGGAGGGCCGCCCTCCAGACGGCCTGGTTCGACCTGCTGTTCGCGCTCAACCGGCGCTACCACCCCGGCGAGAAACGCCTGCTGCCGCACGCGGAGACGTGCCCGCGGCGTCCGGACGCGCTGCGCGCACGCTGGACCGCCGCCGCGCTGGCACCCGCGGACGATCCCGGCTTGCCGGACGCCCTCGCCGCGCTGGTCGACGACCTGCTGGCGCTCAGCGCACCGAGTCGACGACGACCTTGAGCCCGCCGGAGTTCGCGACGGACTGGAGGTTGAGGATCGAACCGTTCAGCAGGTAAGTCGGCGTCGAGTTCACCCCCGACTGGAGGGCGCGGTCGTTGGCCTGCTTGACCTCCTCGACGTGCTTGCCGGACGCCACGCACGCCTGCCACGCCGCGACGTCGAGGCCGGCCTTGGTCGCGAATCCCGCCAACTGCGCGTCGGTCCAGCCGTCGCCCTCCTTGGCCGGATGGTTGGCGAACAACGTGTCGTGCCAGGCCAGGAACTTGCCCTGGTCGGCGGCGCAGAACCCGCCCGCGGCGGCCCGCACCGACGAGTCGTTCTTCAGCATCTGATCGAGGAAGCTCATCATGTGGTAGCGGACCTCGACGGTGTTCGCCGCCACCATCGCGTCCACCTCGGACCCGAAGTACTTCTCGACCTGGGCGCACGCCGGGCACTGGAAGTCCTCGTAGATGTCGAGCACCGGCTGGTTCTTGCCGACCGCGCCGACGACGATCGTCCCCGGACCGGCCTCGCCCGCGTCCGACCGCGTCGGCTTGGCGGGGGTGGTAGCGGTCGTGGACGCCGGCGCCCCGGCCGGGGCCTGCCCGGCGAGGTTCACGACGGGGCGGGACAGCGCGACCCCCGCCACCACCAGGGACGCGACCGACACCAGCAGCGACAGCAGCGCAACGAGGGTCAGCGTACGCACGCGGGCAGCGAGCCGCGCGACGGCGTCCGGACCCGCCCCGGACGGAGCGACCCCCGTCGGCTGGGTCGGGTAGTGAGGCGAGGGCTGCGGGGACACCGGCGGGTCCGGCTGGGACATGTCCTGCTCCTTACTTCTTCTCGCGCGACTCGCCCGTGGACAGGGCCGCCACGAACGCCTCTTGGGGCACCTCCACGCGTCCGACCATCTTCATGCGCTTCTTGCCCTCCTTCTGCTTCTCCAGCAGCTTGCGCTTGCGGGTGATGTCGCCGCCGTAGCACTTGGCGAGGACGTCCTTGCGGAGCGCGCGGACCGTTTCGCGAGCGATCACCCGCGCGCCGATGGCGGCCTGGATCGGCACCTCGAACTGCTGGCGCGGGATGAGCTCCTTGAGCTTCTTGGCCATCGCCAGGCCGTAGGCGTAGGCGGCGTCCTTGTGGACGATCGAGCTGAAGGCGTCCACGGGCTCGCCGTGCATGAGGATGTCCACCTTGACCAGGTCGGACACCTGCTCGCCCGCCTCGTCGTAGTCGAGGCTCGCGTACCCCTTGGTCCGGCTCTTCAGCGCGTCGAAGAAGTCGAACACGATCTCGGCCAGGGGCAAGATGTAGCGGATCTCGACGCGATCCTCGCTGAGGTAGTCCATGCCGGTCTGCGAGCCGCGGCGGTTTTGGCACAGCTCCATCACGGTGCCGATGAACTCGGTCGGCGTCAGGATCGTCGCCTTGACGACCGGCTCGTGGACCTCGGCGATCTTGCCGTCGGGATACTCGCTGGGGTTGGTGACGATGTGTTCCGAGCCGTCCTCCATGATCACGCGGTAGACGACGTTGGGCGCGGTCGAGATGAGGTCGAGGTTGAACTCGCGCTCCAGCCGCTCCCGGACGATCTCCATGTGCAGCAGCCCCAGGAAGCCGACACGGAAGCCGAAGCCGAGCGCGCCCGAGGTCTCGGGCTCGTAGGTGAGGGCGGCATCGTTGAGCTGGAGCTTCTCCAGCGCCTCGCGTAACTCGGGGAAGTCGGCGCCGTCGATGGGGTACAGACCCGCGTAGACCATGGGGTTGGGGTGGCGGTAGCCGGCCAAGGCCTTGACGGCGGGTTTGGACGCCCGCGTCACGGTGTCGCCGACGCGGCTCTGGCGGACGTCCTTGACGCCCGTGATCAGGTAGCCCACCTCGCCGGCCCGCAGCGCCCGCGACTCGACCGGCTCGGGGGAGATGACCCCGATCTCGAGCACTTCGTGGGTGGCCTTGGTGCTCATCATGAGGATCTTGTCCCGGTGGGACAGCTCGCCGTCGACCACCCGGACGTAGGTCACGACGCCGCGGTAGGTGTCGTAGACCGAGTCGAAGATGAGGGCGCGCGCGGGGGCGTCCGGCTCCCCCGTCGGCGGCGGCACCTGGGCGACGATCGCGTCGAGCAGTTCGCGGACGCCGTCGCCCGTCTTCGCGCTGACCCGGAAGACGTCCTCGGGCTCGCAGCCCACGAGGTGCGCGATCTCGGCGGCGTACTTCTCGGGCTGGGCGCTGGGCAGGTCGATCTTGTTGAGGACCGGGATGATGTGCAGATCCGCGCCCATCGCCAGGTAGAGGTTCGCCAACGTCTGCGCTTCGATGCCCTGGGCGGCGTCCACGAGCAGGATCGCGCCCTCGCACGCCTCCAGGCTGCGGGACACCTCGTAGGTGAAGTCCACGTGCCCGGGGGTGTCGATCATGTTGAGGACATAGTGATCGCTGCCCACCTGCCACGGCAGCCGGACCGCCTGGCTCTTGATGGTGATGCCGCGCTCGCGCTCGATGTCCATGCGGTCGAGGTACTGGGCACGCATCGAGCGTTCGTCCACGACGCCGGTGAGCTGCAGCATGCGGTCGGCCAGCGTCGACTTGCCGTGGTCGATGTGGGCGATGATGCTGAAGTTCCTGATGACCTCAGGTGCGGTGTGGCCGGGCCTCGGTGCGCTCAACGGAACCTCTGTGACGGTGCGGGACTGCGGGACGGCCTATCTTCTCATGCGGGCCGCGAGGCTCCGAATCGGCACGTCCGGACGATTTGGGGGCTCGGACGCCGACTGCTAGAGTGGCCAATCGCGTCCGTCGTGGGCGCAGACCCGATCCAACGCACCGAAGGCTTGCCAGTGGCGAACATCAAGTCCCAGAAGAAGCGGATTCTCACCAACGAGAAGGCGCGCCAGCGCAACAAGGCCGTCAAGTCCGCCCTGCGCACCCACGTGCGCAAGTTCCGGGAGGCCGTCGAGGCCGGCGACGTCGAGAAGGCGACCGCCGCCGCACGCGTGGCCTGCCGTCAGCTCGACAAGGCCGCCAGCAAGGGCGTCATCCACGCGAACCAGGCCGCCAACCGCAAGTCGGCCATCGCGCTGGCCGCCAACGAGCTGGCTTCCGCCAAGTAATCCCCCTTCGAACGTCGCCTCTCCCTTCGGGGTCGAGGCGACGTTTGTCGTGCCCGGGGGTCCGCTGCGTCCGGGTGCGCGGACGCCGCGTCTCCCGACGGCGGGAGCCCACCGAGGCCCATGGCCCCTCCTCGCGGGAGTCCCCGCGTGTGATGGGCGCCGCGACGCCGGTCGTGGCGTCGCGGGTGGGCCGGACGCCCCCTACTCCCCCATCCCCTCGCCCGGACGCCGTCCGCGCCGGGCGGTGACGCGGATCACCATCTGTTCCAGCGCGAACCCGGGATCGGTCGCGGCGCCCTTGACCGCGGCGTCCGCCGTCGCCACCGCCTGGAGCGCCTGGGCGAGCCCACCGGGGGTCCAGTCGCGACTCTGGCGGGCGAGATCCTTGACCTTCCACGGCGGGACGCCAATCGCACGAGCCACGTCACCGTCGCGCAGGCGGGCGTCCCGGATGTCGAGGTAGCGGCCCAGGTTGCGGATCGCGGCAGCGAGCGCGCTGGTGATGAGGACGGGAGCGACGCCCGTCTCCAGTGCCCAGCGCAGTGCGCCCAGGGCGCGGTCGCGGTGGCCGGCCATGACGTGGTCGGCGACGGTGAAGCTCGTGACGTCGCCGCGCCCCGCGAAGTACCGCCGCACGGCGGTCTCGGTGATGACCGGCTCGTCGGCGTCCGCGAGCAATTGGCGCACGGCCGCCGCCACCCCGCGCACGTCTGCGCCGAGGGCCTCACACAGGACGCCCGCCGCGTGCTGATCGATCCGCCCGCCCGCCAGCCGCGCCTCCGAGACCGCGAACTGCGGCAGTTCCCATGGCTTCAGCGTCGGACAGTCGATCGTGACGACCCCGGCCTTCTTGAGTTTGTCGAGCAGCCCCTTGCCCTTCTGCCCGCCGGGATGGACGAGCACCAGCGCGAGGTCGTCGTTCGGGGCCGAGACGAAGCCGAGGACCTGGTCGAACAGGACCTGATCCAACTCCGAGAGCTCCCCGATCACGACGAACGTGCTGGTGGCGAACAGCGAGCCGCCGGTGACCTCGGCGAGCCGCCCGGCGTCGAGCCCAGCCGCGTCCACGCTTGTCACGGACGCGTCCGGACGCTCCGCGAGCGCCTGGGCGCGCAGCCGCTCCACCGCCCGCTCGGCGAGCAGCGACTCTGGCCCGCTGACGAGCACGACGCGACCGAACACGGGTTGGTTCTCCACGGACGCAAGCATGCCAGTCGTCGCCGACACTCCGCGGGGGCCGGCGGGCGCGCGAGGCGTCCGGCCCCCACCCCGCGCGGCTCCGGGCGGGGCAAGCCCGGGCCACGGGCACAGCGACCCGGAGCACGGACACAGCGAGCCTGAGGCGGGGCAAGCCCGGGGCACGGGCACAGCGAACCCGGGACGCGGACACAGCGAACCCGGAGCGCCATCACCTGAGGGACGTGGGACGCGCCGTGGCATCCCGCGCCCGCTGCCGGTGGATCGAGCACGGGCGACCGGGGCGTCAGCGTTGGGTGGTGAGGGTCAGGTGCCCCGGGGACCCGCGGACGGCAATGCTGCCGTGCTCGTCGGTGCGGACGATCCGAGCCCCCAGCCCCGCGACCAGCCGCAGGGTCTTCGCAGTCGGGTGGCCGTAGTCGTTGTGGGCGCCCACGCTCACCAACGCGACCTGCGGCGAGGTCGACGCCAGGAATTCCGGCGACTGTCGCGACGACCCGTGGTGCGGGACCAACAGGACCTCCACGTCGGCGTCCGCACCCAACCCCACCAACCGGGCCTGACCGCCCGCTTCGGTGTCGCCCAGCAGCAACGCCGACACCCCGCCGACGCTCACCCGCAGGACCAGCGACGCGTCGTTCTCACCCGACGATTCCCCCTCACCCGCGCCGGCGTCGGCCGCGAGCGCGGGCGCGGCAAGCACCTGGACCCGAGCCTCCCCCGCCTGCCACACCTGTCCTGGATGCGCCACCTGCCGCGGCACCCCGAGCGCCCGCACCATCCCCTCCCCGTACGCAGGCGACGTGACCGCGGACGTCACCACCAGCCCCGGACGCCGCCCCGCCACCGCCGGCAACCCCGACACGTGATCGGCGTGCAGGTGGGTCAGCACCACCAGCGGCACGGACCTCACCCCCACCTGCGCCAGGCACCGCTCCAGGGCCCGGGCGTCCGGGCCCGCATCGATCAGCACCGCCGCCCCCGGACCGGCGCGGACCAGCGTGGCGTCGCCCTGACCCACGTCACAGGAGACGACAAGCCAGTCCGGAGGCGGCCACCCCGGCGGGGTGGGCGTCCGGACCAACGTGGCCACCAGCACCGCGGCCACCCCCAGGCTCAGCCATCGCCGCGCCAGCACCACCGGCGCCAGCGCCGCGACGCACAGGCACGCCAGCGCCACCAGCGCGACCGCGACCGGCGTCGCCGGCCACGGGATCGCCGCCCCCGGCAACGCGTCGCCCAGCCGGGCGATCCAGCACAGCCCTTGGGCGCACCAGCCGGCCAGCCACGCGCACGCCGACGCCGCAGGCAGCCACACCACCGACAGCCCCGCCGCAAGGAACCCCAGCACCGTCGCGGGACCCACCAGCGGTCCGGCCAGCGCGTTCGCCAGCAACCCCACCACGCTCACCCGCCCCGACAGGGCCACGACGATGGGCTCGGTCGCCAGTTGCGCCGCCAACGGGACCGCCACCGCCTCGGCCACCACCCGCGGCAGCCAACGTGCCAACAGGTCGGTCCACCGCCCGGCCCACCACAGCAGACCGAAGCTCGCCACCCCGGACAACGCGAACCCCACCGACCGCGACAACCACGGATCCACGAGCATCAACACGAGGATCGCCACCCCCAGGTACCGCAGCCCCTGGCGTCCGCGCCCGCCCCAGCCCACCGCGGCCAGCCCGACCAGGCCCATTGCCGCCGCCCGGACCACGCTCGGCTCGCCCAGGCACAACACGATGAACCCCGCCACGCCCGCCACCAGGACCGCGTCCAACCACCGGCCCCGCACGCCAACCCCCACCGCCACCGCACGGACGAACGCCAGCAGCAACGTGAGATTCGCCCCGGACACCGCGCACAGGTGGGTGAGGCCGGTCACGCGAAAGCGCTCGGCCAGGTCGTCCCCGATCCCGGAAGTGTCGCCCACCACGAGGGCCGGCACCAGGGCGCGCGGATCGGGCGCCAGTCCCGCCGACGCTTCCCTCAGGCCCGCGCGTACGCGTCCGACACCGGCCGCGAGGGCGTCCGGCTCGGCCACCACCTGCGGCGGCTCCCGCGCCCGCGCGGCGACCGCGGCCGCCACCCCCGGCTCGGCCGGGGACAGGCGCACCGTCGCCCGGACGGTCGCGCCCAGCGGGATCTGGGCCCATGCCCGGGCCGCGTCCCCGGACGCCGACACCTCGATTCGCTCGCCCGTGAGCCACACCCCACCGCGCGCCTCGACCCGCACTGCGCGGGCGGTGGTCGACCACCACGCGGGCCGCACGCCCTGCGGCTCGGCCGACCGCGCGGTGGCGTCCACCACCACCTCCACCGTGGCGACCGCGCCCTCGCGCGCGAGCCCCGTCAGCGGACCGTTCGCCTGCTGCCACACCCGCAGGCCACCCGCGGCCAGGCACGCCAGCGCCAACACCGCCAAGGCCGCGACGAACCGGCTCCGGCGTCGCAACGCCAGCCCGGCGAGGACCCCCACCCCCGCCAGCCCCACGACCCACCAGACCACGTCGTCCGAGGTGGCGATCCACATCGCCGACCACGCCGCCGCACCCAGCGCGAGGGGGCGTCCATCGGGCCGTTGCTCCGTCTCGGACCGCCCGAGTTCAGACGCGGACATGCGGCGCCAACTGCGCGTACGTCTTGGGGCCGACCCCATCGACCTCCTGCAACTCCTCCACCCGCGCAAACCGGCCGTGCTTGGCGCGCCACGACAAGATCGCCTGCGCCATCACCGGACCCACCCCGGGCAGCGTGTCCAGTTGCTCCGCCGTCGCGGTGTTCAGGTCGATGCGGTCGATCGCGGCCACCCCCGACCCGCCTCCCCCGGCCCCCGACGCCCCACCCGAGGGCGCCCGCACCTCGCTCGTCGGACGCTTCTCCGACCCGATCACCACCTGCGAGCCGTCCGCCACCGGCGCCGCCAGGTTCAACTCCCCCAACCGCGCCTCGGCCGTCGGACCGCCAGCCGCCTCCACGGCGTCCGCCACCCGAGCGCCCTCGGGCAGGCGCACCACCCCGGGCCGATGGACCGCCCCCAGCACGTGCACGAGGATCGACCGCGCGGTGGGCGTGGCGGAGGCCGCAGGCGTCGCCCCCGCGACCGGCGTCGCCACGACCTCCACGGGCACCGTCCGCGCCTGCGCCATGCCGAGCACCGCCCACAACACCCCCGCCAGCCCGATGATCGCCACGACCACCACATGCGCGCGCCCGAACTCCCAGGCCCGCCGCGCCCACTCCGCAGGCTCCACCCGGGGGTCGCCCGCCTCCTCGTCCAGGTCGGCGTCCTCGGCCCCCGCCGGCGCGCGGCCCTCCATCCGCCCGACACCGTCGGGCGCCCAGGAGTCGTCGTCGACCTCCCGCCGCGGACCGATCTCGGACACCAGCGACTCCAACCGTCGCCGCACCACATCGCCCGCCACGGCGTCCGGACCCGCTCGACGCATACTCATGCCCGCACCTTGGTCGTAGCGTCCCCCCACCACTCACCCCGGGAGGAGGATGTGGAGAACGACCCGGCTCCGACCCCGACCCCGTCCACAGGCCGATCCCGCGACCGGACCCATCTGGCAGACTCACGTGTCGTGAAACCCCGCTCCGGCGCCCGACGCCCCCTCGTGGCCCTCGGCCTCGTCGCGGCGGCCGCGGGCGCCGGGATGGGCCTGCTACACCTCTTCCCCCAGCTTCAGCTCAGCGCGCGCCCCGTGGCCATGGTCGCGGCATTCATCCCCTACGCGGTCCTCGCGTGGCTCGTCGCGGTCGTGTGCTTCGCCTTCGCAGGCCGCCGTTGGGCGCGCGTCGTCGCGGTCCTGTGCGCCGTCGCCCTCGCGGCACAGGCGGTCGCCCTCCGCGCCTACCTGCCCCATCCCGCCCCGACGGCGCAGGGCGAGCCCCTGCGGGTCATGTCCGCGAACCTGTTCTTCGGACGCGCCGATCCCGACGCCGTCGCGGACGCCGTACGCGCCGCCAGCCCGGACGTCATCGTGTTCACCGAGTACAGCCAGGCTCTCGACAGCGCCGCCACCACTGACGCCCTCAAGACGGACTACCCCTACCGGCTGGGCAGCACCCCCCTCGACTACGCCCACGCCGGCGTCTGGGACGCCTCGGGCACCCAGGTCTGGTCGCGCACGCCGATCACGCTGGTGGGCCGCGCGGACAGCCCCTTCGAGCAGATGGCGGTGCGCGTCGAGCGCCCGGGCGGCCCGATCACGCTGGTGGCCGCTCACCCCCTCCACATGGTGCACGACCTCCAGGCGTGGGATCGCGACGCGGCCGCCCTCGCCGACGTGATCCGCCCGCACCTGGGCGAACACCTCGTCGTCGCCGGGGACTTCAACGCCACCCTCGAGCACGCCACCCTGCGCCGCGTGCTCGCCCTCGGGCTCACCCACGCGGGCGACCAATCGGGCGCGGGATGGCTCCCCACGTTCCCCGCGGACGGCCCGCCGGGCCCGATCATCGGCATCGACCACGTGCTGGTCGGCAACAGCGTCGTAGCGCACGGCGTCCGGACGGTCTTCCTGCCCGGCACCGACCACCTCGCGCTCGTCGCGGACCTGGTCGTCGTCCGCTGACGGACGCCGCGACGGCGTCCGTCACCCGAAACGCTCAGCCCTTCGGGACGATCGAGACCATCTTCGGCAACCGGACGATCACCTTCGCGACCTCCCGGCCCGCCAGCGCGCGCTGGACGCCGGCGTCGGCGAGGGCCGCAGCCTCGGCGTCCGCCTCGGTGATGGACGCCGGAACCTCCAGCTTGGCCCGCACCTTGCCCTGCACCTGGACCACCAGCGTCACCGACTCCTGCACGAGCAGCGCGGGATCGGCGGTCGGCCACGTCGACCGCGCCACGGACGGCGCGTGCCCGAGCAGCTCCCACATCTCCTCGGCCAAGTACGGCGCGACGAGGCTGAGCGCCTGCGCGACGAACTCGACGGCCTCGCGGACCGCGGGATCGTCCGCGCCGCAGCCGGTGTCGATGGCCTTGCGGGTGGCGTTGACCAGTTCCATGATCCGCGCGACGACGACGTTGAACCGGCGCGAGTCGAGCGCCTCGGTGACCTCGGCGATGGACCGGTGGGTGATCCGGCGCTGGGCGATGTCTCCGGACGCCGCGTCCGCACCCGGCGCGGACGTCACGTCGCCCGCGAGCCGGTAGGCCCGCTGCAGGAACTTCGCGGTCGAGCCCGGCGACATGTCGGCCCAATCGATGTCGTCCTCGGGCGGGCCGGCGAACACGATGGTGGTCCGGATGGCGTCCACGCCGTGCTGGTCGATCTGCTTGCCGAGATCGACGCCGTTGCCCAGCGACTTGCTCATCGCCGCGCCCTCGTTGATGACCTGTCCCTGGTTCATCAGCCGGGTGAACGGCTCGGTGAAGTCGACCACACCCATGTCGAACAGGACCTTGGTGAAGAACCGGCTGTAGAGCAGGTGCAGGATGGCGTGCTCGACGCCGCCGACGTACTGGTCGACCGGCATCCAGCGGCGGGCAACCTCGGGATCGAACGCCTGCGTGGCGTCGGTCGGGGTGCAGTAGCGGTAGTAGTACCAGGACGAATCCACGAAGGTGTCCATGGTGTCCGCGTCGCGCTCGGCCGGACCGCCGCACGCCGGGCAGTCCACGACCCGCCACGCGGCGGCCGCCTCGCCGGCCAGCGGCGAGCTGCCCTTGGGGGCCAGGTCCGCGCCGCGCAGGTCGGGCAACTCGACGGGCAACTGGTCCTCGGGGACCGGAACCTCGCCGCAGCTCGGGCAGTGGACGATCGGGATCGGGCAGCCCCAGAACCGCTGCCGGCTCAGCAGCCAGTCGCGCAGCCGGTAGGTGATGGCGGCGCGCCCGGTGCCCTCGGCGGTCAGCTTCTCGTTGATCCGGGCGACGCCGGACTTCTTGTCGGTCAGCCCATCGAGCAAGCCGGAGTTGACGTAGGTGCCGTCGCCGGGCGTCGCGATGCCCGTCTCGGCCGGATCCGGCTCGCCGGTGTCGATGACCATGC
The DNA here is from genome assembly GCA_964482465.1 of uncultured Nigerium sp. Classification (GTDB taxonomy): domain Bacteria; phylum Actinomycetota; class Actinomycetes; order Propionibacteriales; family Propionibacteriaceae; genus Propioniciclava. The sequence goes on from CAYZXQ010000009.1 coordinate 52,449, forward strand.
GGACCGGCAGCCCGAACGTCCGGGCGAAGGCCAGGTCGCGCTCGTCGTGCGCCGGGACCGCCATGATGGCGCCGGTCCCGTACTCGCTCAGCACGTAGTCGGCGGCCCACACCGGGATCCGCTCGCCGTTGACGGGATTGACCGCGTGGACGCCCAGGAACACGCCGGTCTTCTCGCGCTCGCTCGACTGCCGCTCGATCTCGGTGGCCTTCTTGGTCTGCTCCAGGTAGGCCTCGAACGCGGGCCGCTGGGCGTCGGTCACGACCTCGGCGGCCAGGGCGGCGTCCGGAGCCACCACCATGAAGGTGGCGCCGAACAGCGTGTCGGGACGCGTGGTGAACACCGTGACCGGCTCAGCGCGGCCCTCGATGACGAAGTCGACGTAGGCGCCCTCGGAGCGGCCGATCCAGTTGCGCTGCATCGCCAGCACCCGGTCGGGCCACTGGCCCTGCAGCGCGGGCATATCGTCCAGCAGGCGCTGGGCGTAGTCGGTGATCTTGAAGTACCACTGGTTGAGCTTGCGCTTGGTGACGGTCGCGCCGCAGCGCTCGCACGCCCCCTGGACGACCTGCTCGTTGGCCAGCACCGTCTGGTCGTTCGGGCACCAGTTGACGTAGGAGTCCTTGCGGTAGGCCAGGCCCCGGGCGTGGAACTGCAGGAACAGCCACTGCGTCCAGCGGTAGTACTCGGGATCGGACGTGTGCAGCCGCCGGCTCCAGTCGAAGCTCAGCCCGTAGCGCTTGAACGAGTGCGCCTGGGTGTCGATGTTGGCGTAGGTCCACTCGGCGGGGTGCGCGTTGCGCTGGATCGCCGCGTTCTCCGCGGGCAGGCCGAAGCTGTCCCAGCCGATCGGGTGCATGACGTCGTAGCCGCGCATCATCCAGTAGCGCGCCACCACATCGCCCATGACGAACGCCTCGGCGTGGCCCATGTGCAGGTCGCCTGACGGGTAGGGGAACATGTCGAGCACATAGCGACGCTCCGCCGAGCCGTCGTCGAGCGCGGCGAACGTGCCGTGCTCCTCCCAGTAGGCCTGCCACTTGGTCTGGGCCGCGGTCGGGTCGTAGCTCGCTCGCTCGGTCGTCACGTTCGTCTCCTGTTGTCTCGTCGGGGGCCTCGCATGAAAAAGCCCCTGTCTGCCGGCAGGCATGTCAGGGGCGCCGCTTCACCGGAGGGGCTGGCGGCTAGGCAAGAAGTCGCGAGGACCACGCGCACGTCATGGGCGCGATTCTAGCCCATGTGACTCCCTGCTCCGGACGCCGTCCTGCGGCCCCGGCGCGCCACCCCGCGACTCACGCGTCGCGTCGGCCGTCCCCTGTTCCGGACGCCGTCACCCGGCCTCGGCACGCAGCCCGCAGGCGTCGCAGGCTCCGTCGGACCACTGCTCGCGCAGGCGGTCCCAGTCGCTCGGCGGCACGACATCGCGGTTGACGTGTTCGAGGAAGTCGGCCCACACCTCGTCGGTGCCGACGGCCCGGGCCCGCTCCAGACAGACGACCTGCAGGGCGCCCTCCCCCGCAATCCAGGCCGCCACCCCCAGGATCGCCAATGCGAAGCCCGCGCAGCCGGGAGGCGTGCCCCGGACGACCTGGGTCCAGACGTCGATGCGCCGCCACGCGTTGGCCCGCGAGGTCGACCAGATCGCCGCCTCCCGAAACGCCAGGTCGTGGCTGGCCAGGGCGAGCGCGAGGGCGTCCGGAAGCGACAACGGACGGGCATCCTCGCGGTCGGACGCCTCCACGATCGCCAGCGCGCCCGCGATCAGGGCCTCGTGATCCCAGCCGCGCCGGCGGTACGCGCGCAGCGCCCGGCTCACCTGGTGCGGAGTGACGGTGGGGTCGACGGACGCCTCGAGCTCGGCCCGGCTCGCCCGGGCCGGCAGCCCCAGGAACGCCGCCTCGGCCGCGACGGCGCTGACGGTCACGTCGTAGGGCTCCCCGGGGGCGTCCGGGGCGTCGAACCAGCGGGTGCCGTCGGCGTGGAAGCAGTGGACGTCCCCGGCATCGGAGGCGGCCTCGCGCCAGGCGCCGAGGGCGTGCCACGCGGCGTCCGCATCGGCGGCGAACGCGACGGTCAGGAACAACGCGCCCGGGAAGCGGCGCAACACCGCGCCGAGATGGGCCCGCGCCGAGGCGGCGTCCGAGCAGGCCGCCAGGTCGACGCGCGCGGTCACCTGGAGTTCCCCATCCAGAATCGCCAGGACGACCAGCGACTCGCGCGGGTGGAAGCGGAGCAGGCGCGGGATCACGGCGATGAGGTCGGCGATGTTGGTGATGCGTAGCCGGGGAACACGAGTGGTCATGCACCTACGTGGATCGGACGCACGCCGGAGCGCTCAGGCCCTGCGAGTTGTCCACAGCACCCCGCTCGCGGGGACTCCTCCCCCGTCCACAGGTTGGGCGAGCCGGTAATCTGGGGCCCATGAGCCAGCCGTGGCAGCCGCAGCAACAGCCGAACCCGCCGTTCGGCCCGCAGGGCTACCCCGGCCAACCCGGCCAGGGCTATCCGCCCCAGCCGCAGGGCTATCCGCCCCAGCCGCAGGGCTATCCGCCCCAGCCGTACCCCGGCCACCTGCCGCCCGGCTACACGCCGCAGGGCTACGCGCAGCCGACGCCCGGACAGGCCCCGCTCGGTCAGCAGCCGCTGCCCACCAACGACATCGCCGCGTACGCCGCCCCCAAGCAGCGCGGACCGGTGCTGCTGGTGGTCGTCGCCGTCCTGGTGCTGGTAGGCGTCATCGTGGCGGCCGCATGGTCGCAGCAGCGCGCCACACTCAACCCCGGGCCCAACCCGACCCCCACCGAGGCGGCCACGCCGACCTGGGGCATGCCGTTCACCATGCCAAGCAACTCCCGGGCGACCGGGCACTGGGAGATCGTGTCGCGCGAGTGGTCGGGCAGCGGCGTGACGTTGAACGTGCGGGTCGCGTGCGACACCGACACCTGCTCCTACGGGTTCGTCGCATTCCCGAACACGGGCTCCACCTATGTCGAGCCCGGCACGACCTCCCGCCAGCCGGCCCTCACCACGGGAACGCTGCGGGCCGGACAAACGGCGTCCGGCTACGTGTTCATCCCGCTGGAGCGGGCGAAGGCGACCTTGATCCTCACGACATCGGCCGGGCGTCAGATCTCCGCGCTGCCCATCGACGCCTGAGCCGGCTCAGCCGGCGAGCACGTCCTCGTAGACTCGCAGGGTCCGGGCGAGGTAGGTGTCCACGGAGAACTCCTCCCGCGCCACCAGGCAGGCCTTGGACGCCGCAACAACGGGTTCCGGATCGCGGGCGAGCGCCACGAGCACGTCGGCGAGGGTCGACTCGTCGCGTCCGAAGGCGGGGATCCCCGGACCCGCCAGGCCCTCCTGCAGCTCCGGATCGCTCACGATCACGCCCCGCAGGGCGTTGATGGACTCCACGACGACCATGGGCTGGTTGTCCCACCCCACGGACGTGAGGACCGACACATGCGAACGCGCCAGCCGGGCCGTGACCTCGGAGTGCGGGACGCGACCGTGCAGGTTGATCTGGGGGTACCCCACGACCAGCCGCTGCGCCGCGCGGAATTCGGGCCCGACGCCGAGCATGTCGACCTCCAGCGCACCGGCGGGGAGGGCGTCCAGGGCCTGACGCGCCGACCGGATGAACGGCAGCACCCGCTTCTCGGCGATGAACCGGCCGACCCACAGCACCCGCAGCGGGCGCCCGACGCGGCTGAGGGGCTCGGCGTCCGGCGGCGCGGCCAGCGTGTTGGGAATGACCGTCACCCGCTCCAGCCCCGCGGCGCGCAGGGCGCGCGCCTGATGCGCCGACGGCGACACGATCCGATCCACCTGCCGGGCGATCGTGAGCGTCATGTTGCGCAGCGCCGAATTGCCCGGACGCTCGTCGAGCACCAGGTCCGTCCCCGGCATCCGCGTCACGAAGGAGTGGTAGCGCGGCGTGGCCCAGCCGAGCACCCGCTGCACCGGGAGCGCCGTCTGCCAGAAGAAGGTGTGGATCGTGTGCACCACCGGGATGCCGACCTGCCGCGCGGCCATGAGCGCGGCGGCGCCGATCCCGAACTCGCTGTGGATGTGGACGAGCTGCGTTCGCCGCGTCCGGAACGTGTCGGCGAAGAACTCGGTCAGCTCGGGGGTGTTGCGGGTGACGGGCAGGCCGTACAACGGCACCCGGAACCACACCGGCACCCCGATGGCCGTCACGCCGGGATGGGTGCCCAGTTCGTCCAGGCGCGGGGCGGGACACGACATCGCCAGGACGTCGAAGTGCTGCCCCAACGTGCGGACCTGCTCGTAGTAGGCGGTCTCGGCGCCACCCAGCGTCGTCAGCGAGTAGTCGCTGACGACCGCGATGCGCTCGAGCGCCGACACGGTCAGGCCTCGGACGCCGCCGCTGCGGCCGCCCGTGCCGCCGCCTTCTCGCGACGGTCGATGGCATCGGGGTGGTACTTGCTGAGCACGATGACGCCACCGATGGCGATGGCCCCGCCGATCACCATGCCGACCGCGTACGGCCACGTGATGAGGACGCCCTCGCCCAGGATGATGAGACCGAACGCCACCCCGACGACCGGGTCGGTCGTGGTCATGGACGCCACCACGCCCTCGGCGGGGCCGGTCGCGTAGCCCTGCTGGATCGAGATGCCGCCGATGACATAGCTGCCGATCAGGAACGGCACGAGCACCCAGAACAGCGCGTTGGCGTGGAAGTTCGGGTCGCGCAGCATCGTGCTGACGCTCTTGATGAGCGCCGAGCTGAGGCCGTAGAAGAACGAGCCGCCCGTGGCCCACATGAGCGAACGCATCTTGTTGGGTCCGAACAGGCCAACGCCGTCGAACGCGAACCCGATGGCGTACACCACGAGGCAGCCGATGAGCACGGTCATCGGATTGACGTGGCTGTCCGGCGCGGCTTTGGATGCCGAGAAGTACGTGAACGCCACGATGCCCAGGATCGTCATGGCGACGGCCACCCACATCTGCGCACTGACCCGGTGCTTGTGGATCTTCGCCGCCATCAGGACCGACCACGGCACCGCGAGGATCCCGACCGGCTGGACGACCGTCACCGGCGCCATCATCAGCCCGACGATGTGCGCGGACGCACCGATCACGATCACGATGAGGCCCAGCAACCACTTCGGCGTGGCGAGCATGTGGAGGAACTGCCGCACGTTCATCGACGGGTTCTCGGACTCGCGGTCGGCGATGCCGCTGATCGCCAGGTGCTGGAGCGTCGCCCCTGTTGCGAACAGCAACGAGGACAGGGCCACGATGAGGATGGCCAGGGGCACGTTCTGTTGAATGTGGAGCATGGGAACCTTCGCGCCGGGGACGTGGCTCAGCGTAACGGACGCCGCCCTCCACCTCGCGCGCGTGGCGTGTCGCGCATCCTTGGACGCCGACGCGTTCACGTCCTCGACGCACCTCGTCACCTCCACCTCGCGCGCGTGGCCTGCCGCGTCCCTGGGGCTGTGGCGGACGCCCCCTGCCGCGGCCCCGCCTGCGGTTCCCGACGTTGCGGACGCCGCCGCGCGTGATGCAGTGGCCCCATGACTGTGCCCGTCCGCGACGTGGGCAACACCAGCGCCGTGGTCCTCGCACGGGTCGCCCGGGGCGAGCGGGTGATCGTGACCCAGGACTGAGATCCGGGAGCTGCGGGTCGTACCGCTCCCGCGCACCCGGCTGACCGCCCGTGAAATCCATCGCACGGCGCCGGCACCTTCCCCGCGTCGACGCCCAGGCGTTGCGCCACGACATCGACGGCGGCCTGTGACCACCACCCCCTCGCTGCGCGGGCTGTGGGACACCCACGCCGTGATCGATCTCGGCGAACGCGGCCGACTTCGACGGCATCAAGGGCTGGACGTTCGCCCCGTCACCCGCAGCTCGTCCGGGACGCCCGACGCCCGGATCGTCCCGAAGCTCCCCGCCCCTCGCGCTGACCGGCGCACTGAAGTCCACCGTGCACGTCCCCGCCCCGGGGCTCCGCCGCCGACACCACGCACCGCCTATTTGAACTGACCGGTCAGTCCAAATATTCTGGACGGGTCGCATCAGAAGGGACCTTCCATGACCGTCACACCGGCGCTCGCCTCGGAAGCCGTGGCCACCCCCCTGCCCGAATCCGAGTCCCCGCACTCCCCTGCACCCACGGCGTCCGCCGACCGCACCCGGCGTCCGACGCTGCGCCTCCTCAGCTCGTTGGGCGCGCCCGCGCCCAACTCCGACATCGCCGTGAGCGCGCGCAACCTGCACCTGCATTCGCGCCGCGGTCGGGTCTACGGCCCGCTCGATCTCACGATCCCGACCGGCACGCTGACCGTCGTCACCGGACGCTCCGGCTCCGGCAAGACCGCTCTCCTGTTGACGCTGGCCGGACGCCTGCGTCCGGGACGCGGCTCGGAGCTGACGGTGCTCGGCCATGTCCTGCCGCTCGGCGCCATCCGCGTCCAGCACGTCTCGTCGGCCATGGGCATGGCCGGCCTGGACGACCTGGACGACGAAGTCAGCGTCCAGGCGGCCGTCCGGGAGCGCTTCGCCTGGCTGGCCCCCTGGTGGAAGCCGGTCCATCGGCCCAGCGACGAGGCCATCGCGCGCATCTGCGCCCCCGCCTTCGGCGACCGCACCGCCCCGACAGGCAAGACGATCGTCCATTCCCTCGACGAGGTCGACAACCTGCTGCTGCGGATCAGCCTCGCCCTGCTCACCGACCCCCAGCTCATCGTCGTCGACAACCTCGACCAGCTTCACGACTCCCGCGACCGCGACCTGGTCTGGGACCGCCTCCATGCCCTCACGGCCTCCGGCCTCACGGTCATCGGAGCCACCTCCAGCTCGCAGGACTTCGCCCGCCTCGGCTGGGACGCCCCGCCGCAGACGATCGACCTCTCCACCGACAAGGACACCCACTGATGTTCGCCTGGACCTCCCACGGCACCGAGCTCAAGCGCTTCTTCCGCCACCCGATCCTGCGGGCGGCGATCGCGGTGATGCTCCTGATCCCCCTGTTGTACGGCGCGATGTACGTGTGGGCCTTCTGGGATCCCTCCGACAAGATGGATCGCCTGCCCGTCGCGCTCGTCAACCAAGACATCCCCACCGCACGCAAGGACGGCACCGCCGTCCACGCCGGTCAGGACGTCGTCGACCGGCTGCTGGAGGAGAAGCCACTGGGCTGGCACCTCACCGACGCCACCGACGCCGTCCAGGGGGTGAACTCGGGGCGGTACTACTTCGCGGTGACGATCCCGGCGCGGTTCTCATCCGACCTGGCCTCCCTCGAAGGGGACAACCCGCACGCCGCCCACCTCGACGTGACCTACGACGACTCCAACTCGTTCCTGGCCTCGACCCTGGGCCGCTCGGCGATGATCCAGATCCGGGACGCCATCAATGCCACGTCCGGCAAGACCGCGGTCGACACGCTGCTGGTGGGGGTCGGCAAGGTCCGCAACGGCCTCAACGACGCCTCGGACGGGGCGTTCACGCTGCGGGACGCCCTCAGCGAGGCGCGTGCGGGGACCGACAAACTACAGGTGGGCGCGGACGAACTCGCCTCCGGCGCGACCCAGTTGGCAGGAGGCGCCGGGACGCTCGCCACGGGCACCGGCACCCTGCGCTCGCAGACATCGGCCCTCCCGGGTGGCGTAGCGCAGTTGACCAGCGGATCGGCGCAACTCGCCACCGGGCTCCAGGCGCTCGACCAGCGCATGCCGACGCTCGCCGAGGGCACCTCTCGCCTCCAGGCCGGGACCGCGACGGCGGCGTCCGGGGCCGCCCAGCTCGCCGCGGCCGAGCGCTCCTACGTCGCCGGCGTCACGACGGCGCAAAGCGGCGTCAACCAACTCGTGGCCGCCGAACCGAAGCTCCTCGCGCTCCAGCAGGGCCTGGACGCCGCGAACGCTCCCGCCACCGGAGCCCCCGCGCTCGCGGCCGGGACCGACAAGCTGCTCGCCGGCTGGTCGTCCTACGCCTCGGGGGCGACGGGGTTCGCGTCCGGCGCCACCTCCTGGACCCAGGGGGCAGACGCCTGGCTGACGGGCGCGCGCTCGGCCACCTCCGCACTGTCGGCAGGCGCGACCGGGGTGGCGTCCGGGGCCGCCGACGTCGGCGCGGGCGCGGCCTCATTGGCCACCGGCGCCGGCCAGCTCTCCTCCGGCGCTGCCGCCCTCGCCGACCGGACCGGGCCGTCCTCGCAGCTCCAGTCCGCGGCGACGAGCGTTTCCGGCGGCGCGCAGGCCGTCCAGCACAACCTGGGCGACCTCGACGTGGCCCTCGGCCAGATCCAGACGCTGGTGAACGCGGGCAGGACCGCAGAGGCCGCGGACGCCGTCGCGCAACTCCGCGCGCAGGTCGCGTCCCAGCAGCAGTCCGCTGGTGCGCTCGTCCAGGGCGCCCAGGGGGTCGCAGCCGGCATCGGCTCCGTCCACACCGGAGCGGTCGGCGTCCACACCGGGGCCGACAAGCTCGCGACGGGTGCCACGGCGCTCAGCACCGGAGCCACGTCCCTCACCCAGGGCGCCCAGGCCCTCGCGTCGGGGGCGCAAGCCCTCGCCGAGCCGGTCGGCGCCGGCGGGGCACTGTCCCAGGGCATCCACGGCAGCGGCAAGCTCGCCGACGCCGCCACCGGGCTGACGGCCGGGGCCGCGAAGCTCTCAGCGGCGACCACCGACGTCAAGGCGCTCAACGCCGGCGCCCACGCGCTGGCCGACGGCATCGCGGCCCTGGCCGCGGGAGCCGACAGCGGCGTCCCCGCCCTCGTCGCGGGGCTGGACCAACTCAAGGCCGGCTTCGACGGAAGCGCCACGACTCCGGGCCTGGTGGGCGGCGCGAACGCGCTCGCCGCCGGACTCGACCACCTCAGCACCGGCACCGCCCAACTCGCCTCCGGCGCCACCCAGGTGGACGCGGGGGTGCAGCTGCTCGGCGCGGGGGCGTCCCAGCTCGATGCGGGTGCCCAGCAGCTCTCGTCCGGGCTCGGGAAGCTGGACGCTCAGGTGCCCGCGCTCACCGACGGCATCGCCAAGCTGGACGCCGGCGCCCAGAAGCTCGCGGCGGGTTCGTCCCAGCTCTCGACGGGCACCGCCACCTTGGCCTCCAAGGTGCCCGAGCTGAGCGACGGCCTCACCCAGATGCGCGACGGTGCGACGACGCTCGGCGACAAGCTCGCCGAGGGCCGCGACGAGATCCCCGCCGACAGCGATGCGGTGCGTGCGCAGCGCACCGACGCGCTCGTCCAGAGCGTCGACACGAGCAACACGTGGACGAACAAGGCCGCCTCGTGGGGCGAGGGCTTCGCGCCCTTCTTCATCAGCCTGGCGCTGTGGGTGGGTGCCCTCATCACCTGGCTGCTGCTGCGTCCGCTGTCTTCGCGGGCGCTGATGACGTCGGTCAACGGCTTCCGGATGGCGTGGGGCTCGCTCAACAGCGCCCTGCTGCTGGCCGTCGGACAGGTCGCCATTATGCTGGCCGTCATGCGGTTCGCCATCGGTCTGAGCGTGGCCAACATGCTTGCCACGGTGTGCTTCACCCTGTTGGTGGCCGCCACGTTCATGGCACTGCAGCAGTTCTTCCAGGTCGCGTTCGGGTCGGCTCCGGGCAAGGTGATCGTGATCGTCCTGCTGATGGTGCAGTTGGCGTCCGCCGGCGGCACCTACCCCATCGAGACGACCCCGGCTTTCCTGCGCGTCATCAGCCCCTACCTGCCGATGTCGTACGCGGTGGCGGGCCTGCGCGAGGCGATCACCGGCGGCATCGAGGGCCGGTTCTGGACGAGCGTCGCCGTCCTGGCGGTCACGTTCGTGGTGGCGCTGGCCGCCAGCTCGATCGCGGCGGCGCGCAAGCGCACGTGGACCATGTCCCGTCTCCACCCGGCGCTGTCGCTATGAGCACGCGGACCGGGGGTCGGACGCCGGCGCGGGTCACCGCCCGGGTCGATGCGGGCGCACCCCCGGTCCCCTCCGGCGACGGCCGGCGGGCACGCGCTCTGGCCACGCGGGCGGCGATCCTGGCGGCCGCGACGTCGCTGTTCGCCAGCCGCGGGGTCTCGGCGACGTCGGTGGACGACATTGCGGCCAAGGCCGGGATCGCCAAGGGCAGCATCTACAACAACTTCGCCTCGAAGACCGGGCTCGTCGCGTCGCTGATCGAGGCGCAGGCCGGGATGCTGGACGCCATTCTGACGTCGGCCGCCGAGGGCCTGACCGGCCCGGCGCAGCGGCGCGCCATCGTCGCCGCCCTCCTGCGCGCCATGCAGGAGCACCCGGACGCCACCCGCATGATCGTCGCCGAAGCGTTCCGTACCGAGCACGACTGGCGCGAGTCCGTCCACGCCTGGCGGGATGTGACCACCGCACGCCTGCGCGATTCGCTCCAGGCGGAGAAGCCGCACGCCACCCGGGACGCCTGCACCGTCGAGGCCTCCGCCCTCGTCGGGGCCACGCTCTCGGCGGGCATGGAATGGCTGGCGTTCCGTCCGCACTTGACCTACGAGGAGGTCCTGGCGGCCACGCTGACCGCCGTCGGCCTGGTTGCGGACACGGTCGGACACGAGGGGGTTCGGACGCCGCGGGCGCGGCCGTGACATCGGCCCCACGCGCGGCACACCGTGGACCCTAGGGCAACGGCGGGAGACCGCCCCCTCGGGTCAGGCCGTGATGTCGGCCCAATGCGCCCCCAGGAAACCGGCGAGGTCGGCGACATCCAGCGTCAGTCCGCGACTGGCGTCACCGCTGCTGATGCTCACGACGCCCACGTTCCGGAGCTTGGCGTCCATCAGGAACCCGTCGGCGGCCTCGCGCCACTGCACGGGAGAGATCGCGCCCAGCGTGACCCCGAAGTCCGTGCGCAGGATGTCGGGCGAGACGAGCCGCACTTTCGTCCCGACCAGTCTGGACACCTTCGCGAGATTCACCCGCTCGGTGCCCGGCACCAACATGAGCCACCACGCCCGACCGGCCGTGGCCCCCACCATGCACTTGACGATGCGCTCGACGGGGAGGCCGCGGAGCCGCGCGACATCCTCGCAGGTGAACCCCTCGGCCGCCTGCTCGCGTACGTCATACGCCACGCCTGCGGCGTCCAGAAGATCCATGGCCTCGCGAGCCGAGAGAACGTGAAGCTGCGCCATACGTGGACCGTCCTCCTTGGAATACACGGAATGGTCCCATCATGCCCCGAGAAGCGGAGCGTGGTGACGTCACACAAGACCAGGCTCGCCTGCCCGTGACGAGCAACATGGGCGTGGCATGCCGCCGCGAGTTCGTCCCGGCAACCACGGGAGGCGACACGCTGAAGGCAGCGGTGCATCGTGGCCCGGCGCACTGGTGGCACGCCGAGTTCGGTCAGGACGCGCCCACTATCAAGCATGGAGGTCGGTTCCACCAGTCGGGCCAGCACCAACTGGAAGAACGCCTCGTCTGCGAGGGCGTCGAAGCCGAGTACCTTCCAGGCCCGCTCGACAGCCTCGACCAGCAACGCTGACCGGCTGCCGGTCACTACGGCCGGCTGGCTAAACATTGCGGGCCCCGGTGAGTATCAGTTTCTCCGCAACCAGCGGGCAGGGAAGAGCCGCTGGTCGTCGGTGTCCGGCACCGGAAGGTGACGCGCGTTGGAGATCCGCCGATAAGCCTCCGCAGGCGGCACGCCCTCGGCTGCCAGGACCGACGCGGCGAGGAGCGAGGACCTGCCGATCCCCGCGCGACAGTGAATCGCCACGTGCGCACCCAAGTGAAGCTCGCCCATCAACTTCATGAGTAGGGCCCTGGTCGGCTCCAGCCGAGGAGTCTCACGATCCGGGGTAGGCAAGGCGTAGAACCGGAGGCCCACCCCCTCAGCGGCCCTTTCCTCGTCGCACAGGTCTAGCTCCCACGCTTCCGCCGCAATGAGCATGCTGACGAGCACGTCGACTCCGCAGAGCCGGAGCGCTGCCATCTCGTCTGCGAGCCACTCGCCACCACGGGGGGCCGGCATAGTGGAGAGCCGTCCAGACCCGGCTCGGTCAATCACGAATAGTCGTGGAGCAATCATCACCTACTCCCTTCTGCTTCTTCGGACGCCCGTTGGACGGAGATCCCACCCACCCCATATAGACCCACTGCCAGAGCACGCCCGGCAGTAGGTCAAGACGTGGCGTCGGTTTGCGCGGGCTGGCCTCAACCCCAATCTCGCGCCTGAGGCGCACCTGGTGCACTGTCGACGGCGTTTCGTTAACACGAAACGCGCACCCTCTGAACATGACGGGAAGCCCGGGCGACATGTCCGCTCGGTTGCGGCCGCCCCGGGATAAGCGAGCGTCGCCGGGCAGGTAGGCGTCCAGCAGGACGCGGTAGGGCCTGTCATCAACGACCACGCGCTGGACGACGCCAAGGTTGCCGTCGGCATCCAGGATCACGTCGTGCGCGAGTTCGAAGGCATCGAGGTCTTCGACCGCGACGGTGGTCAGCCAACCGCGCTTCGGCACGAGGCCCAGCGAAGCGCGTCGACCGCGGACGGACCCATGCGCGGGAGGTGCGGAAGCTCGGCGGTGCGGTAGCGCGCCGAGGGCCGGGGCCGCCGGCGCGGACGCGAGTTGCACGATGCGCTCGCTACGTCCGCCCTGTTCGGGCGACCCGAGCCAGCGTCAGCACCATGCGCACAATCGCTCGGTGGAGCGAAGGATTCTGCCAGTCAGGACGCTCGCGCGGGCCAATGCTGGAGGGGGTACGGAACAGGGAATGCCCTTGTCGTAGGGACGCCAGAACGACGCCTATGGTGTGCGGAAGGCTTGGAATGTGCCTCTGACTAGGTGGAGCTAACGGGATTCGAAC
>CAYZXQ010000010.1:0-65025 GCA_964482465.1 uncultured Nigerium sp.
AGGTCACTCGCTCCGCGCTGGCCAACGCCGCCTCCATCGCCGCGCTGCTGCTCACGACCGAGACCCTGGTCGTCGAGAAGCCCGCCGACGACGAGTAGGTCACCACGCGATAGGTGGGGCGTCCCGAGAGGGGCGCCCCACCTGCGTTCGTGTGCGAGGTCGTTCGGCACTACCGGAAGCACGCGTCGCGCGGCGCACTCCGCTGAGATGCCGGTGCGTGCGACGACGCCACGCGCGGCGACCTTCGTTTCCCCGCACCATGCGGCGTGCCACTGCCCAACCAACGAGGACGCCGCCCGCAGGGGCGGCGTCCTCGTTGGTTGGCTACCGGGCGGGTCGGCCGCGCCGGTGTCGGGGGGTCAGCAGATCTTGGGCTGGACCCACTGATCGCCATTGTTGGAGGTGTTGGTGAACTTCGGCGAGCACAGCCCGGCCGGGTTGGGCGTGCAACTCCCGGTCGAATCGTTCCAGGTGCAGCGCTCGGACGTCGGGATGACGGTGGTGCCCGCCGGATAGCAGCTCACGTTGTCCTCGCCGTTTTGCCAGTTGTAGTTGTACGTGGTCCACGCGACCACAGGCCAGCACACCTGGAAACCGCTCCTGCTCACGTAGTAGTGGGGTTCCAGGTTGCTCATGCCGGGATTCTGGTTGCGGTTGGGGGTGATGTACGTCAAGGTGCTGGGGCCGCCCGCGGTGCCGGCGGTGGTGGAGGACGTGATCGAAATCGTCGTCTGGCTGGGCAGCGGGTACCTGTCGCTCCACTCCACGCGCCAGTTGCTCACGGCCGTCTGCTCGTTGCACACCGGCTCGTGGGCGGTTGTGATCCGGAACGTGACGGTGAACGACCCGGCGCCGGTCATGTTTGTGCCCGTGGCTGGGGACACGGTGACGGCCTCCCAGGCGTCCCCGTTGACGAGCGGCACCTTCCAGGTGGCGGCCGAGGACAGCGGGGTGACGTTGAAGGTCCACTGGAAGGTCGTGCCCACCGGGATCACCTTGTTCGTCGGGTTGGTGCTGTAGGCGATCAACCAGACGGTGTGCCGAGGGCCCGACATGCCATCGTGAGCGCCGTAGGTGAGGGTGCAGATGCCCGCGTAGTAGCCCGGCGAGGCGGCGAACGTGGGGGCGGCTGCTGCCGCGGCGACGGCGGGAACGGCCCACATCGCGCCCTTGGCGAGCGTGCGGCGCGGAATCACCTGCGATGCCCGTGTCTCGACGTCCATGCCTTAGTCTCCCCTCGTACGCACATCAGACCTCATCAACCTTAGTAGTGAATGCCTAGTCGCGCCCATGTCGGACGGTCACCTAGGGGGGTGACTTGATGAGGCTTCCGCCGCCGGTGCATCGTCAAAACGTCTTTGGTCGCACGGGGGGTCTCCGCGGGATACGTCCCCCAGTCGGTGCCTGGGGCGGCGTCCTCCGCTCACGTCATGGCAGGGGGCGGGCGCGTCTGACAGGATCTGGCTGACCGGCGAGGAGGATGACACATGAGCGCGCCCCTGTTCTTGGGAGTAGGCCCGAGCCACGAAGTGGCGCCCGATGAGATGTTCTTCTCGACCACCGATGCCCGCGGCGTCATCAAGCAGGCCAACACGGTCTTCGTGCGCCTGTCGCGGTACAGCCGGGAGCAACTCGTCGGTGCCCCGCACAGCATCATTCGGCACCCCTCCATGCCGGGCGGCGCCTTCCTGCTCATGTGGGACACGCTGCAAGCGCGACGTCCGTTCTGCGCCTACGTCGACAACCTCGCCGCGGACGGGGGTCGCTACACCGTCTTCGCCACCATCACCCCCCTGGGAGACGACTACCTGTCGGTCCGCGTCCGCCCCCGGCGCACCGACCTGCTGGACGCCGCCCGCGGCCTGTACCGGCTCGTGCGGCCGCTGGAACTCCAGCGCCGCCACGACGGCGCGAGCGCGCACGGTGCCGCGGTGGACGGCCGCGGGCACCTGGCGAGCCTGCTGGCCGACGCCGGGTTCCCCAGCTACGAGGAGTTCATCTGGACCGCGCTGCCGGCCGAAGTCGAAGAGCGGGCGGCGTCCGGCACCGGGTTCCCCGCGCGGCCCGGGGCCGTCGGCCCGGCAGCGGAGCTGCTCGCGGCGTCAGCGTTCGTCCACGGCGACCTGAGCGCATGGACCGCCGAGATGGCCGACCTGCAAGCGCTCGCGGACGCCCTCGTGGCCGCTGGCGGACGCCTGGGAGATTCCCTGGCGGAGAGCGAGCGCACCGTCGGCGAGTTCACCGCCGCAGCGGCAGCCGTCACCGGATTCGCCCCGATCCTCGGGGGCATCTCCCTGTGGACCCAGATGATGGGGGAGATCCACGGCGGACTCCAGCTTCTGGGCGCGCGGCTGGCCGAACTGCGGGCCAGCGTTGCCCAGACGCGGTTCCGGATCGCCCTCAGTGCGCTCCAGAGCGAGACCGTCGGGCAGTTCGCCTGCGAATTGATCGACGAGGTGCCCGGCTCCGACCTGGCCCGGCCCGCCATCGGCCAGTTGGTGCGCGCGCTGCACGAGGGGATCGCGGACGCGGACGCCGCCATGCGTGCCAACGCCGCGCTCGCCGCCACGGCTTCCGACGAGCTCGTGGAGTTGGCGGACCTGGTCGGGGTTCCGACCGGCCTGTTGCGGATGTGGGAGTCCTTGGCGTCCGGACGCGACGAGGACGCCGTCACCCGGCTCCTGCCGCGGGTCGGCGAGGCCATCGCCCACGCGGAGGCGGACGCCGAGGCCCTGCGGGTGCTCGCGGCGCGCTGCCGGGCCGTTCGTCCGGTGGACATCGCCCACCTGGACGCCGATCTGGACCGCATCCACGTTCTCGCCGAGGCCGCATGACCAGGACGCCACCCCGCTTGATGCCCTGGCGCTCGGCCGCCGCGCTTGGGTTGCTCGGCACGTTCCTGATGACCTGGGGGAACGCGAACCCCGAGTTCAGCTTCGACCCCGCCGGGTACCCGAGCGCGGCGATCAACGCGTTCGGCCACGCCGCTCCGGTCCCGTACGACCGGATGATCCTGGTGGCGGGGGCGGTGCTGTTGTCGTGGGTGTGGTGGCGGATCCGGCCGCACGAGGGGCAGCCGGGCATCGCGCGTCCGGGTCTGCTGGTTGCGATCTGGTCGTTGCCGTTCCTGGCGACTCCACCGATGTTGACCGGCGACCCGGTGCTGTACGCCGATTGCGGCTGGATCGTCCTGCAGGGACGCAACCCCTACCTCGTGGGCCTGACGGGCGCGGGGGGTCCCTACGCCCCCGGCGTCGACAGTCTGTGGGCGGGGCACGGCGTCGCCTATCCGCCGCTGAGTTTGTGGGTCCACACGTGGTTCGTCGCGTTGGCGGGCGCGCATCCCTTCTGGGGGATCATGGCGCAGCGCATCCCCGCCGTCCTCGGTGTGGTGCTTGTCGGGGTCCTCGTGCCGCGCATCGTCGCGGGACTGCGGCCGGGGGCCTCCGATCTGGCGATGTGGCAGTCCCGCGCCCAGTGGTGGGGGCTGCTGAATCCCTTGTTGGTGGTCCATTTCGTCGGCGGGGCGCACAACGACGCGCTCATGGCCGGCGTCGCCGTGCTTGCCGTGTGGGTCGTGGTGAGGTTCCGGACGCCGTGGGCGCGCTGGCTGCTCGCCCCCGTGGTGGTCGGGGTGGCGATGAGCTTGAAGCAGCAGGCCGGGCTGGTCGTGCTGCCCGTCGCGGGACTGCCCATTCTGGCCGTGTTGCGGACGCTGCCCTTGCCGCGCCGACTGGTGACCCTCGGCGTCCGGGCTGCGGGGGTGACGGCGGTCGCCGTGGTGACGTTCGTGGGGATCACGTGGGCGTCCGGGCTGGGGTTCGGCTGGACCGCATGGCTCAACCTGATGGGGTCGGCGGGGACGCCCGCTCCGTTCTGGATTCTTCAGGACTGGGGCGGGGAAGCGCTGCTGCAGGCGGGCATCGACCCCACCCTGTACCGGCGGGTGGTCGGGATGGGCGCCAATGTGGTTCTGCTGGCGGTGCTGGCCTGGATCGTGATCCGGTGGAGCGCCCGGCCGCTGCAGACCGTCGGCTGGGCGGCCCTCGCGCTGGGCATCCTGGGTCAGGCCATGCAGCCGTGGTACCTGCCGTGGGCGTTCGTGTTTCTGGGGCTCGGTCCGCTGACCCACAAGCAGCGGGCGTGGCTGGGGGGCTTCGCGATGGCGTTCGTGGTGTGGAACACGGTCCAGACGGTCATCTGGCACGGCCAGTACAACTGAGCGTCCGGGCGACCCTCCCGACACGGCGTGACCTCAGGAGGGTCGTGGCGACGGCGCCCGGACGCACTCGGCCGGCGCCCACGGCGTCCGGACCCCGGTGGGCCGTTGGCTAGACTGGCGGTCTCCGACGAAGAGGTGGCCAACCAGTGTTTGAGGATCTCACGCCCGCGGGAGTGCCCGCCGCGTTCGCCCCGTTGGGCCTGACCTACGACGACGTGCTGCTCCAGCCGAACGAATCCGATGTCCACCCCAACGAGGTCGATCCCGGGACGTGGGTGAGTCGGCGGATCCACCTGCGGATTCCGTTGCTGTCCTCGGCGATGGACACCGTCACCGAGTCCCGCATGGCCATCGCCATGGCCCGCCAGGGCGGTCTCGGCATCCTGCACCGCAACATGGGCGCCCAGGAGCAGGCGCACGAGGTCGACCGGGTGAAGCGGTCCGAGGCGGGCATGGTCGACGAGCCGATCACGACGACGGTCGACGCCACGATCGGCGAGGTGGACGCCATGTGCGGCCAGTACCGCATCTCGGGCCTTCCGGTCGTGGACGCCGACGGACGCCTGCTCGGCATCATCACCAACCGCGACATGCGCTTCGAGGACGATCCCCACCGCCGCGTCGGCGACGTGATGACCCGCATGCCGCTGGTCACCGGGCACGAAGGAATCTCGGCCGCGGACGCCCTCGCGCTGCTCGCCAAGAACAAGATCGAGAAGCTGCCGCTCGTGGACGACGACGGCCGTCTCACGGGCCTCATCACGCTCAAGGACTACGTGAAGTCCGACAAGTACCCCCTGGCCAGCAAGGACGAGCACGGACGCCTGCGCGTCGGCGCCGCGGTGGGCACGTTCGGGGACGCCTGGGAGCGGGCGATGCTGCTCGTCGAGGCGGGTGTGGACGCCCTTGTGACCGACACCGCGCACGGCCACAGCCGCTCCGAGATGGAGTTGATCCGGCGGCTCAAGGCCGAGCCGCGCGCCGCGCACGTGGACATCATCGGCGGCAACGTCGGCACCTACGACGGCGCGAAGGCCCTGGTCGAGGCCGGGGCGGACGGCGTCAAGGTCGGGATCGGCCCCGGCTCCATCTGCACCACGCGCGTGGTTGCTGGCGTCGGCGTCCCGCAGGTGACGGCGATCTACGAGGCCGCCCGCGCTTGCAAGCCGGCCGGTGTGCCGGTCATCGGCGACGGCGGGCTTCAGTATTCCGGCGACATCGCCAAGGCCATCGTGGCCGGCGCCAACGCGGTCATGCTGGGCTCGCTGCTGGCCGGGTGCGAGGAGAGCCCCGGCGACCTGGTCTTCATCAACGGCAAGCAGTTCAAGAGCTACCGCGGCATGGGCAGCCTCGGCGCCATGAAGGCCCGCGGCCGCAGCGGCAGCTACGCCTCCGACCGGTATTTCCAGGCGGCGTCCACGACCGACGACAAGTTCGTCCCCGAGGGGATCGAGGGCCAGGTGCCCTACCGTGGGCCGCTGGCGGCCGTGGCGTACCAGCTCATCGGCGGGCTGCGGCAGTCGATGTTCTACTCGGGCGCCCGGACCATCCCCGAGCTTCAGGAGCGCGGCCGCTTCGTCCGGATCACCGCCGCGGGGCTGCGCGAGTCGCATCCCCACGACATCCAGATGACGGTCGAGGCCCCCAACTACTCGTCCCAGAACTGAGACGCCCGTCCGGAGCGCCCCGCATGCGAGAGCGTGTCGGGGGCGTCCGGCACGCGGCGCGACAACCTGCGAAGATGAACGACGTGAGGCAAGCATGATCGAGATCGGGCGCTCCAAGCGCGCACAGATGGTGTACGGGTTCGACGACATCGCGATCGTCCCGACCCGGAGGACGCGGACGCCGGAGGACGTCAGGCTCTCGTGGACGATCGACGCCCTGACGTTCGACTTCCCCCTCGTCGCGGCCCCCATGGACTCGGTGATGTCGCCGGCGACCGCCATCGCGTTCGGACGCCTCGGCGGCCTGGGCGTCCTCAACCTCGAGGGCCTGTGGACGCGCTATGAGGATCCCGAGCCGCTGCTGGACGAGCTGGCGGGCATCCACGATCCCGTCGCCGCCACCAAGCGGATGCAGCAGGTCTATGCCGAGCCGGTGAAGGCCGAACTCATTACGCAGCGGATGCGCGAGATCAGGGCGGCGGGGGTGCCGGTCGCGGGGGCGTTGTCGCCGCAGCGGACCCAGGAGTTCGCCTCCGTCGTCGAGTCGGCGGGCGTCGACTTCTTCGTCATCCGCGGCACGACCGTCTCGGCCGAGCACGTCTCGCAGACCGACGAGCCCCTCAACCTCAAGGAGTTCATCCGCAAGCTCGACGTCCCGGTGATCGTGGGCGGGTGCGCCACCTACCAGGCCGCGTTGCACCTGATGCGGACCGGCGCCGCCGGCGTCCTCGTCGGCTTCGGCGGCGGCTCCACGGGTCGGACGCGCAACGTCCTGGGCGTGGAGGTACCGATGGCCTCGGCCATCGCCGACGTGGCGGCGGCGCGGCGCGACTACCTGGACGAGTCCGGCGGCCGCTACGTGCACGTGATCGCCGACGGCGCGCTCGGGCGGTCCGGCGACATCGCCAAGGCCATCGCGTGCGGAGCGGACGCCGCCATGGTCTCGACGCCCCTGGCGCGCGCGACCGAGGCCCCCGGACAGGGCTGGCACTGGGGCCCCGAGGCCTGGCACCCGCGGCTCCCACGCGGCGAGCGCGTCGCGATGGGCACCGTGGGCACGCTGGCGCAGATCATGGAGGGTCCGTCCCACACGGTCGACGGCACCATGAACCTCGTCGGCGCCCTGCGCAAGGCCATGGCGACCTGCGGCTACACCGAGGTCAAGGAATTCCAGCGCGTGGAGCTCGTCGTCCACAGTTGAGCGGTGGGACGCCCACCCCGAGGTGACCTCGGCTGCGTCGGGAATACCGCCGGGTTCGAGCCCATCGGGCAGGGCACCGCGCTGCCCTCCTCCTGGGACGAGGCCGCCCCGCGCGAGCTGGGAGGCGCGGGTGGGTGCGGGTGGGCTTCGAGGGTGTCTGGACGTAGCGAGCGCCGTCGCCTCGCGCGTCGGGACGGCTCAGCACCCAGCGTGGAGGACGGGCACTCGGCCGAATCCACCCAGGCGTCGAACAGGCCAAAGCTGCCGTCCGGGCGGAGGACCAGGCGTGCGCCCTGGCTGTCCGAGGCGCTGAGGTACGCCCCAGCCCCGGCCGAACGGGCTCGCCCGGCTCGGATCCTCACCCCGCGGCCGCGATGTCGCGGGCGAACAAGGCCCGCGTGGCCGCCTCCTGCCCCGCGGAATCCCAGCGCACGGCGTCCAGCCCCGCCTGCGCCTCGGTGAGGACCCGCCGCAGTCCGGCGTCCGAGATCAGGCCGCGCCGGCGCAGCAGCGTCGCGGCGCCCACGTAGGTGTCGTGGAAGAAGATGCCGCGCCCGGCGTGCTCGGCCCGGACCGACGCGGGGGTCGCCACGACGTCGTGGATTAGGACGAGGTCGAGCACGTCGGCGAACCGCTCCAGCAACTTCTCGCCGACGAGCACGTCGCCTTGTCCGGAGTCGCCGAGGAACAGCAGACGGTACTCCGGGAAGAGCAGGCGGGAGTGGTGGATGTTCTCGACCTTCTTCGCGGCCATCGCGTCGTGGGTGGCGAGGTTGAGGAAGCTCCCCGACAGCACCGCGGACTGCGCGATCCCCGCGCGCCGCAGCGCCCGCCGGGTGGAGTTCTCGATCAGGCCCAGGGCGTCCATGGGGCGCGCGGTCACGAAGGTGAGGTCGCCGGTGGAGAAGGGGTCGTCGTCCGGACCGTCGTCCAGGGCCTCGAAGACGGCCAGCACGCCGGGGTAGAGGGTGCCCTTCGGGTAGCGGTCGTCGTGCAGCCGCGCGAAGACCGTGTCGTCGATGTCGGAGAGCACCTTGGCCTTGCCGACATCCAGGCCGGACGCCTGCGTGGCGATGTGGTCGAGGATCGCCGCGCGCGTGCCGCGGTCGTCGACGTCGGAGTACACCAGGCCCTCGAGGTCGCGGGTGTCGTGGCGGGCGTTGATCGCGTTCTTCAGGCGGGTGAGCGCGACCCCGTTCGTCCCGAGGATCAGGTTGCGCAAACCGTCCTCGTCGCGGGCGTCCGTTACCCCCGCCTGCAGCCCGAACGCGACCGCGGCGCGGGCCTCGACGGAGAGGTCGCCCAGCCGGGTCACGGTGAGCAGCCGGATCAACTCGGTGCGCAAGGCCGGACCGAACGGGTGGTCGTCCACGGCGCGGAACAGCTCCGCGGTGTCGACGCCCAGCAACAGCGCCTCGAGTTCGTCGGGGGTCGCCGCGGCCAGCAGGCCGAGGATGCGTTCCTCGTCGGCGCGTGTGGTGACGCCGGCGAGCAGGTCGGCAAGGAGAGATGTCATGTCAGGGCTCCTCGGGGGCTCGGACGCGCAACGCGCCGGGGACGATCCCCAACTGCACGTCGGTGACGGACCCGACGACGTCGCCGTCGAGGTGGAGGGGCATGGGTGCGTCGGGGACCGCCCATACGCTGCGCGCCGTGCCGTAGCGCAGTGCGGCCACCTCGCGGCGGTGTCCGGTGAGGCCCTTGACCGCGACGCCGGCCCACTGCCACACCGATTCCAGCGGGACTTCGAGAGTGTCGAGGACGCCGTCGGTGGCGGACGCCGCGGGGAATACGGTGATCCCCCCGGGGATGCGCCCGAAGTTGGCGGCGAGCAGGCTCCACGTGTCGAGCGAGCGGATGGGTCCGCCGTCGATCGACACCCGCATCCGGACCGGTCGGGTCGTGAGGTGCCGGACGCCGGACGCCAGGTACGCCAGCCAGCCGATGCGGTCCTTGAACTCGGGGCGCGTACCCAAGACGGTGGCCGCGTCGTTGCCCAGCCCCGCCAGCACGAGGAACGTCTGCGGCTCGACCAAGGCCCCCGGGGTGCCGTCCACCACGGGGCGCCAGGTGGCGGTGCCGACGTCGATGGTGCGGGTGGGTCCGGACAGGGCGCGGGCGACGGCCCGGTCGACGTTGCGGGTCCGGACGCCGAGGTTGTGCGCCACGAGATTCGCGGTGCCGATGCTGACGATGCCCAGGTCCGTCCCGGAGCCGGCCAGGACGTGCGCGACCTCCCGCACCGTCCCGTCGCCGCCGGCCGCGATGACCAACTCCGCGCCGGCGTCCAGCGCCTCGCGCGCCTGGGGTCCGCCGGGTCGCGCCACGGTCGTGACGAGGAATTCCGGCGCCGGCCAGCCCGCGGCGCGGCACGCGCGGCGCAGGGCGGCCCGGACATCGTGGAACCGCTTCGACTTCGGGTTGACCACGGCGAACACGCGCTGCGGCGCGCGGTCGGGTTCCATGGGGCCATTGTGCCGACGGTCGGGCGCGGCGAGATGCTTCGCGTCGGCGTGGCGGCCCCCTAGGGTGGCCCCCATGACCGAACTGCCGGCCGACCTGGTGGCCATGCGCCACAGCATCGACAACCTCGACGCGGCGCTGGTGTACCTGCTCGCCGAGCGGTTCCGCATCACCAAGCGGGTGGGTGTGCTGAAGGCGACCCAGGGTCTGCCCCCGGCCGACCCCGCGCGCGAGGAGCAGCAGATCGCCCGGCTGCGGGCGTTGGCGCACGCCGCCGACCTCGATCCGGAGTTCGCCGAGAAGTTCCTGACGTTCATCGTCACCGAGGTCGTCCGGCACCACGAGCAGATCGCCCGCGAAGTGTCCGCCCCGGAGGAGTCCGAGGGCGACGGCGCGGCGCCGACGGCGTAGCGGGCAGGCGGCCCCGGCATCGGCCGCGGGCGCTCCGCGGCCGACTCCAGGCTCACTCCATCAGGTCGGCATACAGGACGGTCGACAGGTAGCGCTCGCCGAACGACGGGACGATCACGACGATCGTCGCACCCGCGTACTCGTCCTCGGACGCGAGGCGTCCGGCGGCGGCGAGCGCGGCGCCCGAGGAGATCCCGACCAGGAGCCCCTCCTCGCGGGCGGCGCGTCGGGCGTAGTCGAGGGCGGTGTCGGACGCCACGGGCTCGATCCGGTCGATGACCGAACGATCCAGGACCCCCGGGACGAAGTTCGCTCCGATGCCCTGGATCTTGTGCGGGGCCGGGTCGCCACCGGCGAGCACCGGCGATTCGGCCGGTTCCACGGCCACGACCCGGACGCCGGGCTTGCGTTCCTTCAGGACGTGGCCGACGCCGGTGATGGTCCCGCCGGTCCCGACGCCGGCGACCAGGACGTCCACCGTGCCGTCGGTGTCGTCCCAGATCTCCTCCGCCGTGGTCCGCCGGTGCATGGCCGGGTTGGCCTCGTTTTCGAATTGCCGGACCAACACCGCGCCGTCGCTGTGGCCCAACTGCTCCGCCCGGGCGACGGCGCCCTTCATGCCCTCGGCGCCCGGCGTCAGGACCAACTCCGCCCCGAAGGCCCGCAGCAGTGCCCGGCGCTCCTTGGACATGGTCTCCGGCATTGTCAGCACGACCTTGTAGCCCCGCGCGGCCCCCACCATCGCCAAAGCGATGCCGGTGTTGCCCGAGGTCGCCTCCACGATGGTCCCGCCGGGACGGAGCTGACCGGACGCCTCCGCGGCGTCCACCATCGCCACGCCGATCCGGTCCTTGACCGAGTTGGCGGGGTTGTAGAACTCCAGCTTGGCGAGGATCGTCGCGCGGGCGTCCGGGAACAGCTTGGTGATGCGGACCAGCGGCGTCCGGCCGACCAGTTCGGTGACGTTGTCGTAGACCTTCATGGCGGGAACCGTACGGGTTCGGCGCCGGAACCGAAAGGTCGTTTCATATTTTGATAACGCCAACGTTCGCTAAATACCGTCGGGGGTATCCCGTCCTAGAGTCGGCATGTGCGACGTTCTGGTCACGCCGATGACGATGATCGCGGCGCACAGCAGGCCGACCAAGCTGCCCGGCAGGCCGAGGGTCGGCGTCGCGAAGGCCAGCAGCCCACCCGCGATCGGGAGCAGGGGAGCCACCGACCCGAGCGCGCGCCGCCGCCACGTCCACAAGGGGCTGGCCCACAGCAGCGTCAGGGCGGGCAGCCACGCCGGAATCACGAGCGCGAGTGAGGTGCCGACCAAGGCCCCTGCGCGTTCCTGGGCCAGGTAGCCAGCCGTGTCGCGGGCGTCCGTGGCCGCCCCGGAGACGCCGAGCGAGCCCAGGAGCACGGTCAAGCCGAGGAGGAGGGCGACGACGACGGGTACCCAGCTCCCCGCGAAGGGGGACGCCGCGGGTGTGGGCGCGCCCCCGGCCGATGGCACCGTTCCGACAGCGAGTGACGCGCCCCGGCCGGAGCTGTCTCGTGTTGCCCGCATCGACAGGATCAGCAGCACGAGGGACGCCAGCGCCCCGAGCACGAACGACGCCCGGCCCGCGTCGAGTGAGAGCCCCGCGAGCGGGATTCCCACCCAGGGGATGGCCGGCAGCGCGGTGCCGACGACCTTCCACGTCGGGTTCCACAGCGGGCTCGGCCACAGCAACAGCAGAGCGGGCAGCCAGAACGGGAGCGTCATGGAGATGGGCGCGACCGCTGCCAGGGCCGGCCCGACCTGGGGCAGGAGCGGCCCCAGGACGAGGCTGCCGTCTCCGAATGTCGCCGTGGTGCCGACGGTGAAGGCGGTCAGGCCGGCTCCGACCAGGATGCTCGAGGCGAGCGAGAGGCTCAGCAGGATCGCCACGGCCGCCGGGATCCATCTGCGGGCGAACAGGGGGGTGGGCGGGGGTGCGGGGTCGGTGAGGATGACGGGGGCGGCGTCCAGTAGTGCCTGGCGTGCGACGGCGTCCGGGCTGCCGAGTCCGCGCAGAATCGCCGCCATGTCGGCCTCCGAGGGCGACGGCAGGTCGGCCATGCGCGACTCGATGTGTTCGCGGACGCCCGCCAGGATCTCGATCCGGTCGACGGGCTCGGTCGGTGCCAGCAGCCGCGAGAGCTCATCGAGGTAGAGCTCGGCCTGCGTGGGGAGGGGGGTGGTCATGGCTGTTCTCCTTCGACGATGCGATCGACGGCGTCCCGAAATGGACGCCAACTGCCGGTGAATCTGGACAAGGCCGCGCGGCCGGCGTCGGTGAGCTCGTAGTAGCGGCGGGGTGGACCCGACGGCGACTCGACCCATGAGGTGGTGACCCACCCGGCTTTCCGCAGCCGAGCGAGCAGCGGGTACAGCGTGCCCTCGCTCGACATCAACTGGCCGTCGGCCGTCAGCCGCCGGGCGATGTCGAGCCCGTAGAGTCGCTCGGTCGCGAGCAGCCCCAGGACGCAGTACTCCAGCGTCCCGCGCCGAAGGTGGGCGAGGATGCTTTCGTCGCTGGGTATCATGCCTCACATGATAGTTGGTTCTGCCGCGACACGAAAGGGGGTGGGCGCACCCCCTAGGATCGTCTCGTGACCGACTCGCAGCATCCCGTCATCGTCGTCGACTTCGGGGCCCAGTACGCCCAACTCATCGCGCGGCGGGTCCGCGAGGCGAAGGTGTTCTCCGAGATCATGCCGCACACGGCGTCCGTCGCCGCGATCATGGCCAAGCGCCCCGCGGCCATCGTGCTGTCCGGCGGCCCCCAGTCGGTCTACGCCGACGGCGCGCCGAGCGTCGACCCGGAACTGTTCGCCCAGGGCGTCCCGGTGTTCGGCATCTGCTACGGCTTCCAGGCGATGGCGGACGCTCTCGGCGGACAGGTCGACAAGACCGGCCTGTCGGAGTTCGGACGCACCCAGACCACCGTCGCCGAGCCCGGGACGCTCCTGGCCGGGCTCCCCGAGACGTTCAACACGTGGATGAGCCACGGCGACTCGGTCCACACCAGCCCGCCCGGATTCACCGACCTCGCCTCCACCGCCGGCGCTCCCGTGGCCGCGTTCGAGGACGCGGAGCGTCGCCTCGCCGGCGTCCAGTGGCATCCCGAGGTGCTGCACTCCGAGCACGGCCAGACGGTGCTCGAGCACTTCCTCTACGACCTCGCCGGGCTGGAGCCCACCTGGACGCCCGCGAACATCGTCGAGGAGTCGGTGGCGGCCATCCGCGCCCAGGTGGGAGACAAGCAGGTCCTGTGCGCGCTGTCCGGCGGTGTCGACTCGGCCGTGGCCGCGGCGCTCGTCCACCGCGCCATCGGCGACCAGCTCACCTGCGCGTTCGTCGATCATGGGCTGCTCCGCAAGGGCGAACGCGAGCAGGTCAAGGACGACTTCGTCCGGATCACCGGTATCCGGCTGGTGGTCGCGGACGCCGAGGAGCAGTTCCTCAGCGCCCTGGCGGGCGTCAGCGAGCCGGAGACCAAGCGCAAAATCATCGGCCGGGAGTTCATCCGGACCTTCGAGGCGACGGTCCGCGACATCGCCGACGACCACCACATCGAATTCCTGGTGCAGGGCACGCTCTACCCCGACGTGGTCGAATCCGGCGGGGGTGAGGGTGCCGCCAACATCAAGAGCCACCACAACGTGGGCGGCCTCCCCGACGACCTCCAGTTCACGCTCATCGAGCCGCTGCGGACTCTGTTCAAGGACGAGGTCCGCGCCGTCGGCGAGGAGCTCGGCCTGCCCCACGAGATGGTGTGGCGGCAGCCGTTCCCGGGCCCGGGGCTCGGCATCCGGATCATCGGCGAGGTGACGCGCGAGCGGCTCGACCTGCTGCGTGAGGCCGATGCCATCGCCCGCGAGGAACTGGCGAACTCCGGCATCGAGCGCGACGTGTGGCAGTTCCCGGTGGTGCTGCTCGCCGACGTCCGCAGCGTCGGCGTCCAGGGCGACCAACGCACCTACGGCCACCCGGTCGTGCTGCGTCCGGTCAGCAGCGAGGACGCCATGACCGCCGACTGGTCGCGGCTGCCCTACGACCTGCTGGAACGCATCAGCACGCGCATCACCAACGAGGTGCGGGACATCAACCGCGTCGTCCTCGACGTCACGAGCAAGCCGCCGGGCACCATCGAGTGGGAGTGAATCACCCTCGGACGGGGTAGCCGGCGGGGAGCGCCTCCCGCCCGCTGACGGAAAGCGGCCTCGGCACGGGCAACTCCGCAGCGGCACGAGCCGATCCGGCCGCGTCCGCGCGACGACCTCGAGCGCCGCTGCGGCCGACTCGCTCACCGCAGGGTGGGGCCCAGCCCGGTGAAGTCCTCTCGCGCCCGCTGGACAACACCTTCGCGGATCCGCGCCTCGATGAACCCCCGCGCGGAGTAGAGGACGGCATCGCCGATCCCGACCGCGGGCGGCTCGGGCCGTCCCGGGCGTCGCGTGCGATGGCTTCGGTCAGGGACAGCACCCCTGCGGGTGCGTCGGCGAACACTGCGCTCGGCAAGCCAGTCATGGGTGCATTCAGTCGGCGTGGCGGCCCTCTCACCTATCCTGGACGCCGTGAGTCATCTCCTGCCCACCCCGCCGATCGCGCCCCTCGTGCGCGCGCTCGCCGGCGTCCAGCGCCGCGTGGGGGAGCAGGTGCGCGCCCGGGTCGCCGGCGAGGACGCCGCCGAGCGCAGCTACGACATCTGGGGCAAGCCGGGGGAGCGCTGGTTCGTCCCCACCGACCCGGTGTGGCGCGTCCACGCGGACGCCTCGATGTTCGTCGGCGGCATCACGGCCCTGCTGCTGCAGTCGCTGCATCCGCTCGCGATGGCGGGCGTGGCGGGGCATTCGGGCTACCAGTCCGACCCCTGGGGACGCCTCCAGCGCACCTCCGACTACATCGCGATCACCACCTACGGCACGATCCCGGACGCCGAGGCGCTCATCGCCCGCGTGCGCGCCATCCACGACCGCGTCCGCGGCAAGGACTTCCGCGGCCGCCCCTACCGCGCCGCCGATCCGCATCTGCTCACCTGGATTCACGTCGCCGAGATCTGGAGCTTCCTCGAAGCCTTCCGTCACTACGGCGACGGCCCCCTCTCGGACGCCGACGCCGACACCTACGTCGCCCAGGCCGGGCAGCCCGCCAAGCTCCTCGGCGTCCCCGAGCCGCCGCGCAGCGTCGCCGAACTGGACGCCGTCATCGCCGCCTACCGTCCCGAGCTGGAGGTGTCGCCGGCCGCCACCGAGGCCGCCGACTTCCTGCTGCGGACGCCGCCGCTCACGGGGGTCTCCCGGCTCGGCTACGGCATGCTGGCCGCCGGGGGCGTCGCGATCATGCCCGACTGGGCCCGCACCTTCCTCGGCCTCAGGGCGACCCCGGGGGCCCCGCTCGCGGGACGTTTCGGGGCGTCCGCGGTCCGCTGGGGGCTGGCCGGGGTCGAGGACGCCCGCCGCTCCAACCCTCCGCGTCAGGACTGACGCAGCCGACCGATGACCTCGTCGAGCATCGCCTCGGTGAGGCGGCCGGTGAAGGTGTTCTGCTGGCTCACGTGATAGCTGCCGACGAGCCGCACCGCGCGGCCCGCGGGCGTCGTCAGCGCCGCTTCCGCCCCGTGCCCGAAGCGCGGCTTGGGGGACGGCACCTCCCAGTCGCACCGCCGCGCGGCGGCCAGCGTGGCGTCCCAGGCGATGCCGCCGAGCGCCAGGAGGGCGTCCAGGTGCGGAGCCAGGAGCGTCAGTTCGCGGTCGAGCCAGCCCGCGCACGCCGCCACCTCGTCGCTTGTCGGCTTGTTGGCGGGTGGGGCGCAGTGGGCGGTGGCGGTGATCCGGATGCCGTGCAGCGCCAGCCCGTCGCCCGCGTGCGTCGAAGCGGGTTGCGACGCGAATCCAGCCCGGTGCAGCCCGGCGTACAGCCAGTCGCCGGAGCGGTCCCCGGTGAACATGCGGCCGGTGCGGTTGGCGCCGTGGGCGGCCGGGGCGAGCCCGACGACCAGGACACGCGCCCGCGGGTCGCCGAACGAGGGAACCGCGCGGCCCCAGTAGCGCTGGTCGGCGAACGCCGCACGTTTGACCGCCGCCACCTGCTCGCGCCAGGCCACCAGCCGCGGACAAGCCGCGCAGGCGGCGACGGCGGCGTCCAATGCCGGAAGATCGGGACAGGCGGCGGCGATCCGGGCGATGTCGGACACCGACCGCGCGGTCGTGCCGGGGGAGCTCACGCGCCCGGGACCCGGGCGATGATGTGGAAGACGTGCCAGTGCTTGGTGCCGCCGAAGCACGGACCGACGCCGTCCTCCTCGTCGAACTGCACGACGTCCCAGCCGTCCAACCACCGCTCCACGTCGTCGCGGGTCAGGAGCATGGCCTTGTCGCCGTCGGCAAGCGCGGAGTCCCGGTCGCCGAACAGGTGGGCGGCAAACCAGCCGCCGGGTCGCAGGGCGCGACGGACGGCGTCCAACACCGTCGGCAGGGCGTCGAACGCGTAGGGCAGGGCATAGCCGGAATACACCAGGTCGCACGGGGGCAGCTCGGTCAGCTCGCCGAACCGGACGGTGCCAACCTCGAGCCCCTCGCGCCCAGCCCCGCGGGCCCGGATGCGGTCCACGGTGGTGGGATCGCCGTCGAGGGCGAGGACGCGCCAGCCGGCATCCAGAAACGCCTCGCACTCCACCCCGGCGCCCGCGCCGAGGTCGACGGCGAGGCGTCCGGCGCCCGGACCGGCGTGCCGCATCGCCGCGACGGCAAGGGGACGCAGCTCGTGCTCGGCTCGGTCGGCGTTGTAGTCGGCCCAGTCGCGAGCACGAGCGGCGTCCCAGTCGTCCATGGGGTCAGCCTGCCAGAGGCGGGCGGTCAGCGTCCGAGCTGGCTCTTCAGGGAGTCGAAGCCGGTGGGGCCGCCGTCCTCGTAGGGCAGGATCAGCCACAGCAGGGCGTACACGGGCAGGGCGACCTGGAACAGCAACTGCAGCACGACCGCGCCGATCCGGATGAACGTGGCGTCGATCTTGAAGTACTCGGCGAGGCCGCCGCACACGCCTCCGGCGAACTTGTCGGTGCGGCTGCGGGTGAGCTTGGTGGACATGGGGGTTCCTTTCGGTGGGTGGATCAGGGCTTGGGGCGGGACACGAGCAGGCCGACGAGGCCGACCAGCACGAGGCAGACGGGGACGGCGACGCCGACCCAGGCCCAGTTGACGCTCGCGAACGAGGTCCACAGGCCGAGGGCGGCGCCCAGCAACAAGACGAGCCCCACGACGAGCGCCGTCACGTCGACGCGGGGGTTCACGAGGTCACCTCCAGGGTGCCGAGGTCGACGGTGACGTCGAGGGTGAGCGTCGGGGCGGAGGGGTCAACGACGCGGCTCCAGTCCGAGGCGATGTCGAATCCGGACGTCTTTGCCCCCGCCACCGTGGCGGACCCCGCGGACACGGTGTAGCGCACCACGACGTTGCCGGTGGCGGGCACCTGCACGGCGAGGCTGCCGGCGTCGAGGGAGAGGGCGACGGTCCGGTCGCGGTCGACGGCGACGCCACGAAGATCGACGGTCCGCTCGCCCAGGCCGAGATCGAGCGACTGCGGTAGCGAGGCGGCGGTGTAGACCGCGGGGGCATGCGGCTTGTTCGGGAGCGTGACCGGTTGCCACGTCACGGGCGCAGCCGAGGCGGCCGTGACGAGGGCGGTGAGCAGCGCCGCGGGCAGGAGGCCCAGCGGCCGACCGTGCGGGGCGCGGCTCGGGCGGGCCACGAGGATGAGCGCCAGCGCGAGGACGCCGAGCGTCGCGGATGTCCACGCCAGCGGGGCGACGATCGTGCCGGTGGCCTGGGCCACGGCCAGGGCGGTCCACGCGGCGCCGAGGCCCACCGCCACGAACGACCACGTGCGAAGCCCCGATCGGCGCCTGGCCGTCCGGAGCGCGGCGGAGTCGGGCGCGGTCGTCCCGGGCGCCGGAGGAAGGGCGAGGGTCCAGTCGGTGGTCCTGCCGTGGGCGACATCGTCGAGGCGACGTTCCCAGAGCTGGCCCAGCCGCTCGAACTCGGTGCGCGGCTCCGCGCACATCGTCGGACGCGGAGCGGCGGGCGGCTGGCGCATCGCCCAGCGCGCCAAGAGGATCACCAGCAGCGCCACCACAGCGGCGCCCGGCCCCGACCCCGTGACGATCAGCCCCAGGACCGCAGCGGCGGTCACCACCGACACCACGAGTCGCTGCGCGGACCACGTGCGCGTGAAGGGGAGCAGGTCGCGGACCGGCTCGCCGGTGCGACCGCGTTCGGGGATGAGGGCCCACAGCGCAACATAGGCGGCGATGCCGAACCCGGAAGTGATGAGCGTCAGCACCACAAACCCCAGCCGCACGAGCAGGGGATCGACACTCCATGCCCGCGCCAGCGCGGCACACACGCCGGCGAGCTTGGCGTCGGCGCGGTCGCGCCAGACGTCGGGCAGATCGGTCATGTCCCTCAGTCTCGTCACCTGCGGACGCTCGGCCATCGGGGTTGCCCCGGGGCGGGTCCTAGGCTAGGACCCATGTCGCTGCCCGAACCCGCCGAGACGCCGCCCGTCGCGCGCGTGCCGGCGCGCGGTTGGGTGGGCGGAGTGTGCGCCGGGTTGGGCGAGCACCTCGGGGGAAACCCGGCGATCCTCCGCGCGCTGTTCGCGGTCCTGGCGTCGTGGCGGCTGGTCGGCGTGGTCGCCTACCTCGTGCTGTGGCTGTTCCTGCCGCGGGCCACGCCCGCCGCGCGCGCCCCCGGACTCGACTCCGCCACCCGCCAGGGTCTACGCGAGGCGTCCGCACCCGAGCCGGTCCGCCGCGACCTCGGCCAACTGCTGGCGGTGTCCTTGGTCGGGGTCGGGCTGCTGTGGCTGGTCCAGATGCTCGGCTGGGGGCTCGAACCCGAGTGGCTGGTCATCGGGCTGCTGGCGTCGGCGGGCGTCGGCTGCGTGTGGTGGGTCGCGGACGCCGCCACCGCCCCGGACGCCCGCACCGCCGACGGCTGGCGGCGCTGGGTGGCGCCCCTGATCGAGCGTCCGACGGCGGTGGGGGCGCTCGTGGTGGGGCTGGCGTCCGTGGCCGTCGCGTTGGGCTGGACCATCGCCCTGCTGCCCGGGCTGGGCACGGGCGCCCGGGTCGCGGCCGGCATCGGGGTGGCGCTGGCGTCCGCGGGCGTCCTCGTGGCACCGTGGATCGCGCGCGTCAACCGGGCGCTGGCGGTGGCGCGGGAGGCCCGGCTGGTGTCGGACGCCCGCGCCGACATGGCCGCCCACCTGCACGACTCCGTCCTGCAGACGCTCGCGCTCATCCAGCGGCAGGCCGACGATCCGCGCGAGGTCGTCCGGCTGGCCCGCCGCCAGGAACGCGAGCTGCGCGCGTGGCTCTACGGCGAGGCGCGGGCGGCCGACACCCTCGTCTCCGCGCTCGCCGAGGCCGCCCAGGACGTCGAGGACGACTTCCCGATCGCCGTCGAGTGCGTGACCGTCGGCGACGCCCCCCTCACCCCTCGCCTGGCCGAGCTCGTCAAGGCCGCCCGCGAGGCGATGCTCAATGCCGCCAAGCACTCCGGCGCCGCCGTCGTCGACGTCTATGCCGAGGTCGAACCCGATCGTGTCGAGGTGTTCGTCCGGGATCGTGGCTGCGGGTTCGACCCGGACGCCGTCGCCTCCGACCGCATGGGCGTCCGAGGGAGCATCATGGACCGCATGACCCGACACGGCGGCGTCGCGCGGATCCGATCCGACCCTGACCGTGGCACCGACGTGAGACTGGAGATGACCCCATGACCGAACCCACGCCCGACCAGCCGCCCGCCAACCCCCGGCACCGCCGCGTGGTGGTGGTCGACGACCACGCGATGTTCCGCAGCGGCGTGAAGCACGACATCGGGCCGTTCGTGACCATCGTCGGCGAGGGGGAGGACGTGCCGAGCGCCGTCGCCGTCATCGAGCGCACCGAGCCGGACGTCGTGCTGCTCGATGTCCACATCCCCGGTGGGGGCGGACTGGAGGTCATCAAGGCCGTCCATCCGCTGCACCCGGACGTGAAATTCCTTGCCGTGAGCGTGTCCGACGCCGCAGAGGATGTCATCGGGATCATTCGGGCGGGTGCCCGCGGGTACGTAACCAAGTCGATCTCGGCGTCCGAGCTCGTGGACGCCATCGCGCGCGTCGCCGACGGGGACGCCGTCTTCAGCCCCCGGCTCGCGGGGTTCGTCCTGGACGCCTTCAGCGGTGCCATCGACGTAGCGTCCATCGACTCCGACCTCGACCGGCTGAGCCAACGCGAGCGCGAGGTGCTGCGGCTGATCGCGCGGGGTTATGCCTACAAGGAGATCGCGCGGGAGCTGTTCATCTCGATCAAGACCGTCGAGACCCACGTGTCGAGCGTCCTGCGCAAGCTACAGCTCTCCAACCGCCACCAGCTCACCCGCTGGGCCACCGACCGCCGCCTGGTCTGAAGACGCGACAACGCCCGGGACGAGGGTCCCGGGCGTTGGGTCGAGGAACCGGAAGCTCAGGCTTTGCGGTTCTTGGTCACGAATCCCCAGATCACCAGCACCAGCAGCGAGCCGGCGATCGCGAGCAGCCACGTCCGCAGTTCGAAGAACTCGCCGAGGCCGATGTTGAACAGGGCGCTGCCGATGAACCCACCGAGCAGAGCGCCGACGATGCCGAGGACGATGGTGACCAGCCAGCCGCCGCCCTGAGTCCCGGGCATGATTGCCTTCGCGATGGCCCCAGCGACGAGGCCCAATACGATCCATCCGAGGAAACCCATGCGCGCACGCTAGCCTGCAGGGCTGCGTTTCCGCTAGTGAATCGCGGATTCTCGGGGAAAGCTCGGGTGAGACCCCGGCCTACAGCAGGGGGCGCATCGGCAAGAGGATGGTCTCGGACACCTTCGCGGCCAGCGGTCGGTTGCGCCACTCCGCCAGCGTGAGCTCGCGGCAGTTGCCGGCGTCCATGTCGAAGATCTCCTCCATGCGGGCCGCGAGGTTGACGTCCACGACCTCGAGGTTGATCTCGTAGTTGCCCATCAGGCTCAACCGGTCGAGGTTGGCCGTGCCGATCGTCGACCACTGGCCGTCCATGGTGGCGGTCTTCGCGTGCACCATCGCGCCTTGGTAGAGGAAGAGCCGGACGCCGCGCGTCAGCAGACTCGTGTAGAAGCCGCGGCTCAGCCAGTCGGCGACGATGTGGTTGGACTCCTCGGGCACGATGATCCGGACGTCCACGCCGCGATCCACGGCCTCGAACAGCGCCCAGGTGAGGTCGTCGTCGGGAATGAGGTAGGCGTGGGTCAGCCAGATGCGTTCGCGGGCGCGGTCGATCGCCTCCAGGTAGCTGTAGCGGATCGGGTAGACGCCGGAGCTCGGGACGTTCCGCGTCACCTGAATCTCCGAGCCCCACACGCGGTCCGGCGGGTCGGCCAGCGGCGGCAGCGACTTCGGACGCGTCTGGTTCCAGTAGTCGACGAACGCGTTCTCCAGGTCGGCCACGGCCGCGCCGCGGATCCGCAGATGGGTGTCGCGCCAGCGGGTCGCGTACACCGAGCCGATGTTGTAGCCGCCGATGTAGCCGGTCTCGCCGTCCACCACGAGCAGCTTGCGGTGGTTCAGCCCGGGGGGACGCATGACGATGGGGCCGCGCATGCCCGACCACGGCTGGTGCCGCAGCACGTGCACGCTGGGCGGGAACTCGAAGAAGCTCCGGGGCACCACGAGGTTGCCGAAGACGTCGTAGGCGACGTGGACGTCCACCCCGCGCTCGGCGGCCCGGATCAGCGCGTCCTTGAACTTGCGGCCGACGCGGTCGTCCTTCCAGATGTAGGTCTCGAAGACGATGCTCGCCTCGGCGCGCTCGATGTCGGCGAGCATCGCGTCGTAGAGGTCGCGACCGCGGGTGTAGACGGTCACCTGGCCGTCCGCGACATCGACGTCCACCGGAGGACGCGTGGGGAAGACGCTGGTGCGGCGCTGCTGCTTGCGGCGATGGTCCACGACGGCCAGGCCCGCCAAGGTGACCGCCTGTGAGGCGAGGAAGGCCCCAACGGCCCACTTCAGGACTCGTGTCACCTGTGGCCTCACCATGGGCGTCACTCTAGTGGCCGCTAGCATGGCAGCCGCCATGACTGAGCCCCTGTTCGGTGACCTGTTCTCCTTCGCCACCCCGCCCGCGGACGCCCCGTCCCCCGCCCCCGGCGCGGACGGACAGCCGCGGCGTCCGCGTGCGAAGGCCACCGACCTGCTGGAGGGGTTGAACCCGCCGCAGCGGGAGGCCGTCGAGCACGCGGGCAGCCCGGTGCTGGTGGTGGCGGGCGCCGGGTCGGGCAAGACGCGCGTCCTGACGCGACGCATCGCGTGGCTCATCGAGGAACGCAGGGTGCACCCGGGGTCGATCCTGGCGATCACGTTCACGAACAAGGCCGCCGCCGAGATGCGCTCGCGGGTGGTCGAACTGGTGGGCAACCGGGCGCGGATCATGTGGGTGTCGACGTTCCACTCGGCGTGCGTGCGGATCCTGCGGGCCGACATCGACCGCTTCGGCATCGCCAAGAACTTCTCGATCTACGACGACACCGACTCCAAGCGCCTCATGGGACTGGTGTGCCGCGACCTCGGTCTCGACCCGAAGCGGTTCCCCGTGCGGACCGTCCTGAACCAGGTGAGCGCCGCCAAGAACGAGCTGATCGACCACGAGACGGCGGCCGCGCGCGCCGCGACCCCCACCGAGGAGGTCTACGCGGAGGCGTACGGCGAGTACCAGCGCCGGCTGGTGGCGGCGCACGCGCTCGATTTCGACGACCTCATCATGACGACGGTGCACCTGTTGCAGGCGTTCGGCGATGTCAAGGAGAAGTACCGGCGGCGGTTCCGGCATGTGCTGGTGGACGAGTATCAGGACACCAACCACGCCCAGTACGCGCTCGTCCGCGAGCTGTGCGGCGTTCAGCCGGCCGTCGCGGGCGTCCCGCAGCTCGACCCGCCCGAGCTGATGGTGGTGGGCGACTCCGACCAGTCGATCTACGCCTTCCGCGGGGCGACGATCCGCAACATCCTCGACTTCGCGACCGACTTCCCTGGCGCCCGGACGATCTTGCTGGAGCAGAACTACCGCTCCACCCAGACGATCCTCTCGGCGGCGAACGCCGTCATCACGCGCAACCCGAACCGTCCTGCCAAGCGGCTGTGGTCGGACGCCGGCGCGGGCGACCGGCTGGTGGGGTACGTGGCGGACACCGAGCACGAGGAGGCGTCCTGGATCGCGTCCGAGATCGACCGCCTCACCGACACCGGGACGGTCGCGCCGTCCGATGTGGCGGTCTTCTACCGGACCAACGCCCAATCCCGCGCGTTCGAGGAGGTCTTCATCCGGGTCGGGATGCCCTACCGCGTGGTCGGCGGCGTCCGGTTCTACGAGCGGCGCGAGATTCGCGACGCCATCGCCTACCTGCGGGCGATCGCCAACCCCGCCGACGATGTGAGCGTCCGGCGGATCCTGAACGTGCCCAAACGCGGCATCGGCGACCGGGCCGAGGCGATGGTGGAGGCGTTCGCGGCGTCCGAGCGCATCCCCTTCTCGGCGGCGCTCGACCGGCTCGCCGAGGTGCCGGGCCTCGCGCCACGCTCGGCCAAGCAACTGGCGGCGTTCGCGCAGATGATGGCCGAACACCGCGCCCTCGTCGCCGACGGGGAGCCCGCCGACCGCATCCTCACGTCCATCCTCAACGCGTCGGGCTACGTCGCCGAGCTCGAGGCGTCCACGGACCCCCAGGACGTCACGCGCCTGGAGAACCTCGTCGAACTCGTCAGCGTCGCGGGCGAGTTCGTCGCCGCGGCGCACGTCCAGGACGTGACGCTGCCCGAGGGGGCGCGGGAGGCCGCGGTCGCCGAGGTGGGTCCGGACGCCGTGGCCGCGGCCGAGTTGGCCCTGGCCGACGGCGCCCCCGAGCCGGACGACTCGCTCCCGGCCTTCCTGGAGCGGATCGCGCTCGTGGCGGATTCCGACCAGATTCCGGACGCCGACGGCTCCCAGGGCGTCGTGACGCTCATGACGCTCCACACGGCCAAGGGTCTGGAGTTCCCCGTCGTCTTCCTCACCGGCTTCGAGGACGGCATCTTCCCGCACCAGCGCGCGATGACCGACCCGGGCGAGCTCGAGGAGGAGCGGCGGCTGGCGTATGTGGGCATCACGCGCGCGCGGCGCCACCTGTACCTCACCCGCGCGTCGGTGCGGGTCATGTGGGGCCAGCCGCAGTACAACCCGCCCAGCCGGTTCGTGGGCGAGATCCCCGCGGAGCTGATCGACTGGCGCCGCACCGGCACGGTCGGGACGTGGGCGTCCGGCTCGCAGCGGCGCACCGAACAGTCGTGGCGGTCGTCGGTGGGCTACGGCGCGGCGCCGAAGCCGCGTCCCACGCCCGCGGCGCTGGGAGCCGGCGATCGCGTGTTGCACACGACGTTCGGGCTGGGCACGGTGATCGAGGCCCAGGGGGCTGGCGACGGGCTCAAGGCGACCGTCGATTTCGGGTCGGCCGGGGTGAAGAAACTGTCGGTCAAGCACGCGCCCATGGAGAAGCTCTGAGACGCAGACGAAGCGTGGGGGAGCGCCGCGCGGGCGGGCGCAGCCCGGGTCAGGCCTTCAGGAACGGCTCGGGGTCGACGTTGTTGCCGTTGGTGTAGACCGAGAAGTGCAGGTGGCACGAGGTGGACAACCCGGTGCTGCCGACGTAGCCGATGACTTGGCCGCGGGTGACCTTCTGTCCGACCTTCACGATGATCTTGTTCTGGTGCAGATAGGCCGTCTCGATCTTCTCGCCGTTCAGCGTGCCGTGGTCGATGCGGGTCTGGTTGCCGCCGCCACCGCCGCTGTAGCCGGCTTCGGTCACGGTGCCGTCCGCGGCGGCCCAGATCGGCTGGTCGCAGGACCCGCCCATGTCGACGCCGGCGTGGAGGCGGGTGTAGTGGAGGATCGGGTGCAGCCGCATGCCCCACGGCGAGCCGATGGAGCCAGCGGTCGGCCAGAAGAAGTTGCCCTTGGCCAGCAGGCGCTCCGACTCGGCCTTGATCGCCGTCGTGGTGGTGTTCAGGCCGGCGGCGCGGTTGGACACCGCCGCCTGCTGCTGGGTGGACGCCACGGCCTGGCCTTGCGTGGTCAGCGCCACGGAGCGGGCCTGGGCGGCGTCCGCG
Organism: uncultured Nigerium sp.; assembly: GCA_964482465.1. Classification (GTDB taxonomy): domain Bacteria; phylum Actinomycetota; class Actinomycetes; order Propionibacteriales; family Propionibacteriaceae; genus Propioniciclava. Next base: position 25,166 of record CAYZXQ010000010.1, read on the forward strand.
ACCGAGGGGGCGGTGAGCTGCTCGCGGACGGTGTCGCGGTCGGTGGAGGTGCCGCGGGTGGCGAAGGACTCGACGCTGCCGGCGGCCGCGGTGCGGGTGGCGACGGGCAGGGTGGGCTCGGTGGTGGCGGAGACCTCTTGGGCGATGCCCGGGACCACCGTGGCGAGCACGCCGACGGTGGCGACAGCGGAGACGGCGATGCCGATCCGGACGAGGCGGCCGCGCTGTGCGCGCGCGGGGGGAGCGGTCTCGGCGAGGAACGCGTCGGGGTCCTCAATGGCACGGCGAGGCCGGGGCGAGGGCGTAGCTGCTGAGATCACGTACCTGTCCTTGAATCCCCCCAGGGGAGCCGATCGGGTCGGCGCCCCGCACGAGTGCTTTGACGAGGGAACCTTAGCATCGTTTGAGAGATTCTCAGTAATCCTCAGGAAGATTTGAGACGCCTGGGGCGGACGCGGTTACCGTCGCGGCGAGCGGGGAGACCGGACGCCTCCGGACGCCTCGCGCGCTTGTCGGCCCGTGAACCCGCGGCGCACCGGGTTGTTGCCGGGGGATGCTGACGCGGCGGCGTCCGGCCTGTAAGGTCTGCTCACCCCGCCGCTGAGGCGGGGGTCGAGCACATGTGATGGGTGGAACATGGATCTCTTCGAGTACCAGGCGCGCGAGGTGTTCGAGCGCCACGGCGTTCCCGTGCTGCGCGGCATCGTGGCGCGGACCCCCGCGCAGGCTCGCGCGGCGGCGGACGAACTGGGTGGCGGTCTCACGGTCGTCAAGGCGCAGGTGAAGACCGGCGGCCGCGGCAAAGCGGGCGGCGTCAAGCTGGCCCGCGGCGCGGACGAGGCCCAGGCGCGGGCGTCCGAAATCCTCGGCCTGGACATCAAGGGCCACGTCGTCGAGGCCGTCATGGTGGCCGAGGGGGCCGACATCGCCGAGGAGTACTACTTCTCGATCCTGCTCGACCGCGCGGAGCGCCGCTCGCTGGCCATGTGCAGCCTGGAGGGAGGCATGGACATCGAGACGCTCGCCGCGGAGCGCCCCGAGGCGCTCATCAAGCAACCGCTGGATCCGCAGCGGGGACTGGACGCCGCGGCCGCCGCCGAGCTGGTGGCGACCGTCGGCTTCGCGGAGGCGGACCGTGCCGAGGTGGCGCGGGTCCTGACCCTGCTGGGCCAGGTGTACGCCCGCGAGGACGCGACCCTGGTCGAGGTGAACCCGCTGGTCAAGACCGCGGACGGCCGCATCCTCGCCCTGGACGGCAAGGTGACCGTCGACGACAACGCCGCCTTCCGGCACCCCGAGTGGGAGGGCCTGCGCGACACCGGTCGCGAGGACCCCCTGGAGGCTCGCGCCCGGGCCAAGGACCTCAACTACGTCAAGCTCGATGGCCAGGTCGGCGTCATCGGCAACGGGGCCGGCCTGGTCATGAGCACCCTCGACGTGGTCGCCAACGCCGGCGCGGATCTGCCCGGCAGCCCCCGCCCGGCCAACTTCCTCGACATCGGCGGCGGCGCGTCGGCGCAGGTGATGGCCGACGGCCTCGACATCATCTTGTCCGACCCGCAGGTGAGTGTGGTGTTCGTCAACGTCTTCGGCGGTATCACCGCGTGCTCCGAGGTCGCGAAGGGCATCCGGGAGGCGTTGAAGCAGCTCGGCCACCGGGCGACCCGCCCGCTGGTCGTCCGCCTGGACGGCAACGCCGTCGAGGTAGGGCGCGAGGTCCTCGCGGAGTACGCCCACCCCTTGGTCACGGTCGTGGACACGATGGACGATGCGGCGCGCAAGGCCGCCGAGCTGGCCAGCGCGGCCATGGAAGGGAAGTGACATGGCCATCTGGCTGGACCACCGCAGCAAGGTGATCGTGCAGGGCATGACGGGCACCGAGGGGCGCAAGCACACGCAACGCATGGTCATGTTCGGCACGCGCGTCGTCGCCGGCGTGACCCCCGGCAAGGGCGGGCAGTCGGTGACGTTCGAGGAGGACCCGATCCCGGTGTTCAACTCGGTGGCCGAGGCCAAGCACGCCACGGGCGCCAACGTGTCGGTCGTCTTCGTGCCCGCGCCGTATGCCAAGGCGGCGGTCTTGGACGCCGTCGCCGCCGGGATCGAGCTGATCGTGTGCATCACCGAGGGCATCCCGGTCGCCGACACCGCCGAGTTCTACGCGGCGGCCTCCGACGCCGGCGTCCGCCTCATCGGCCCGAACTGCCCCGGCATCATCTCGCCCGGACGCAGCAACGTGGGCATCATCCCGCCGAACATCGCCCGGGCCGGCCACATCGGCCTGGTGAGCAAGTCGGGGACCCTGACCTACCAGATGATGTTCGAGCTGGGCGATATCGGGTTCTCCACGTGCGTGGGGATCGGCGGCGACCCCATCATCGGCACCACCCACATCGACTGCCTGGCGGCCTTCCAGGACGATCCCGAGACCGACGCCATCGTCATGATCGGCGAGATCGGCGGCGACGCCGAGGAGCGCGCGGCCGAGTACATCCGCCGCCATGTCACGAAGCCGGTCGTCGGCTACGTCGCCGGATTCACCGCGCCCGAGGGCCGGACCATGGGCCATGCGGGTGCCATCGTGTCCGGTTCGTCCGGGACCGCGGCCGCCAAGCAGCGCGCGCTGGAGGCGGCGGGCGTCCAGGTGGGTCGGACGCCGTCCGCGGCGGCCCGGATCGTCCGCGAGGTCATGCGCTCGCGGTGAGCCGGACGCGACCCGGCCGGGCGATCACGGCAACTGCGTGATCCGCCCGGCGGCCCGGGTCGCCACGGCCTGCCAGTCGGCGTCGGAGAAGTCGACGCCCGACGGGTTGGCGAAGACGTAGACCACGCGCGGGCCGACCGCCATGACGCTCACGCGGAACTGCGCGGTCTGGTCGGCGGTGACCTTCTGGGTCACGAACCACGAAGCCCCCGTGCCGCCGCCCAGGGCCGTGACGTCGCCGACGCGACGGACGGTGGCGGTGGCGGTCCGGGCCTGGCAGCCGTCGAAGTTGGCGGCGAGCTTCCCGACCAGGGCGGTGGCGTCCTGGGGTGTCCCGAAGGTGTAGATGGCCTGGTCGATGCCGACCGCATTGGCGCGGCTGTCGTCGTAGAGCAGGTAGGTGCGTTGCGCGGACGCCGTCGCCCCGGCGACCGCCGTCAGGTCGATCGCCTCGCAGGCGGAGCCCGTCAGCTTCATGGGTGCGATGTCGGTGCCGCGCCACGTCCCGGCGCCGCCGGTCAGCCGGGGGAGATCCACCGAGGCGAGCCAGCCCGCGGGGGCAACGGCCGGCGGCACCTGAGGCCCGACCTGCGGCGTGGTCGGACAGGCGCCGCCGGTGGCGGCGCACTGCCGTTGCGCGAGAGCGGTGAGGGTGGCCACGGCGGCCTCGCGCGTCCACGGCTCCTTGCCGGCGAGATCGAGGATCGTCACGTCGGTGCCGCTGCGCGACAGCATGACGACGTGGTATTCGCCGACCGCCTCCTGCAGCAGGAACGAGCCGACGGCCGCGGCGTCCGCGACCCCGCCGATGGTCGCGTACTCGGTGAGCCAGGCCGTGGTGCGCGGGCAGCCCCCGAGCTGGGTGACGCGCGCGTCGAACGCCTGGGCGGCCTCCTCCGGCGTCGCGTAGTGGTCCAACTCGTGCAGGACGGCGCCGGCGTCCGGGGTGCCCGCCAGCGTGCGGACGCGGACGTTCTGCGCCTTCGGGGCGGTGTCGGACGCCGCGGCCAGGCACTTCGGTTGCGGGGTGTTGGCGTCGACGGCGGTGGCGTCCGTGGCGATGGTCCAGGTCGCGCCCTGTCGCAGCGGCGCGAGGTCGTTGGGCTCGGCCAGCAGCGTGGCGCGGTCGACCGTGGGGGTCGGCGAGGGGGCGGGCGCCGGCGTGCCCGGCCGGGGCACGAGGAACAGCGCCAGGACCGCCACGAGCGCGACCACGGCGACGATCCCCGCGACGAGAGCGAGGACGCGCTTGGGTGCGGGGGCGGCCGCTGCGGCGAGGGGCTCCGATGCCGCAGGCGACGCCGGCGAGCCGGGCGTCAGCGCCGACCGTCGCGGCAGGGGCGACTCGTCCTCGGGGAGGGGTTCGTCGGCGGAGTAGCGGCGGCCGCGGGCGGTGGGCGCGGGGTCGTGCGTCGGCAGGACGGGCGCGGGCGGCGGGATCGGGGTGTCCGGGTTCGCCAGGCGGCGGGCGCGCGGCAGCGTGTCGTCGGCGCCTGGCTCGATGTGGGGCGGGTCGGAGTGCGCCGGGGCCAGGGCACGCCGGGGCGCGCTGCTGGGAGTCTCGCTCACGTGGTCCTCCTCGGGTCGCCGTCGACTTTAGCAAGCGCGGGCGTGTCCCCACGGAGACGCTCCGGGGCGTGCGTCAGCATGGACCCACCATGGTCCTTCCGTCCGCGCGTCGACCGACGTTCAGCCTCACCGTCTCGTCCCCCCGGGTCGAGCGGCCGACCGAGCGTCCGGGACGCCCGGCGCTGCCGTGGCCCGTGCTGGCCGTGGTCGGCTCCGTCGGAGCGGTCGCCGTGGGGTGGCTCGCGATCGCCGTCCTCGTCAGCGCCGCCTGGCTCACGGCGATGCGGACGCCCCTGCCCGCCGCCCTCGACCTCGCCGGCCAGCTCTGGCTCGCGGTGCACTTCGCGCACGTCCGCGTCGCGGACGTCAACCTCTCCCTCGTGCCCACCGGGGGCACCCTCCTCGTCACGGCCGCCGTCGCCGTGGGAGTGCACTACGCCGGCATGGGCGTCGACACCGGCGACGCGGCGCCCCGCGCCCGACTGGGTTCTCTGGGTCTGCTCGTCGCCGCTGGGACCGCGACCTACTGCATGGGCACCCTCGTGCTGGCCTCGCTGGTCGGGACCGCGAGCCAGGCGACCGCGGCGCTCACCGGAGCGCTGGGCATCTCCCTGGTCGGCTCGGTGGCGGGCGCGGTCCCGGCCGTGTTCGGCGACCTCGGCACGTTCGTGCCCCGCTGGCTGCGCTCGGTCCCCGGCGCCATCGGCGTCGGGCTCGCCGTGCTGGCGGGGGGCTCGGCGCTGGCGCTGGCCGTGGGTCTTGGAATGCGCTGGGACCAGGTCCAGACCCTCCGGGCCGGCCTCGCGCCCACCGCGTTCGACGAGGTGCTGCTGGGCGCGGTGACCCTGGCCTACCTCCCGACCATGCTGCTGTGGGCCGGCTCCTACGTCCTGGGCGCCGGGATCACCCTGGGCCTCGGCACCGTCGTCACCCCGGGCGAGACGACGCTCGGGTTGCTGCCCGCGTTCCCGCCGCTCGCCGCCGTCCCGCCGGTCGGCTCGCCGCTCGCGTGGGGCTGGCTGTGGGTCGGCGTGGCCGCCGGGGCGGCGTCCGGATTCTGGTTCTGCCGCGGCGACGCGGCCCGCGGGGGCACCCCTGGCCTCGACCGGTGGCCATGGCAAGCGGCCCTGCCCGGTCTGGCCGCCGCCACGGTGTGGGTCGGCGCGTCCTGGCTCACGCGCGGCGACCTGGGCGCGGCCAGGCTGGTCGGCATGGGTCCGATCTTCCCCGACCTGCTGTGGTGGACCGGCGTTCCCCTGACGGTCGGCGCCGCGGCGTCCGGGCTGGCCATGGCCCTGTGGGGGGCCCGCCGGGTGCCCGCCGAGGCTCCGGAGGCCGTCGAGGAGCCGGTCGCTTCGGCGTCCGTGGGAGGGGATCGATAGGCTGGGGGCCATGGCCCTTCGCATTGTCGTGTTGGTGTCCGGCTCCGGGACGCTCTTGCAGTCCCTGCTGGACGCCCAGGCCGCCGGACGCCTCGACGGCGACGTCGTGGCCGTCGGCTCCGACCGCGACGGCATCGAGGGGCTGGCGCGCGCCGAGCGGGCGGGGGTCCCGACGTTCGTCGTGCCGCTGCGTGCCTACCCCGACCGGCCCGCCTGGGACGCCGCGTTGGCGGACGCCGTGGCGGCCCACGCCCCCGACCTGGTGGTCAGCGCGGGGTTCATGAAGCTGGTGGGGGAGGCCTTCCTGTCCCGCTTCGGGGGGCGGTTCGTCAACACCCATCCCGCGCTCCTGCCGAGCTTCCCCGGCGCCCACGGCGTCCGCGACGCGCTCGCCCACGGCGTCAAGGTGACGGGCTGCACCATCTTCGAAGTGGACGCCGGCGTCGACACCGGGCGCATCATCGACCAGGTCGCCGTCCGGGTAGCGGACGACGACACGGAGGAGACCCTCCACGAACGCATCAAGGTCGCGGAGCGGGCCCTGCTCCTCGGCACCGTCAACCGACTGGCCGCGCAGCAGCGCTGACGCGGCACGACGAAGGGGAAACGCATGGAACGCGCACCGATTCGCCGGGCCTTGGTCTCGGTCTACGACAAGACCGGGCTGGCGGAGGTAGGCCGGGCGCTGGCGGACGCCGGGGTCGAGATCGTCTCCACCGGCGGGTCGTACCGGCTCCTGGCCGACGCGGGCATCCCCGTGACCGAGGTGGCGGAGCTCACCGGGTTCCCCGAGTGCCTGGACGGCCGCGTGAAGACCCTGCACCCCCGCGTCCACGCGGGCATCCTCGCCGACCGGCGCCTGGACTCCCACCGTGCCCAGCTCGACGACCTGGGCATCGCCGCGTTCGACCTGGTCGTGAGCAATCTGTACCCGTTCGCCGCCACCGTGGCGTCCGGGGCGTCGGCGGACGAGTGCGTCGAGCAGATCGACATCGGCGGGCCCTCGATGGTGCGCGCCGCGGCGAAGAACCATCCGAGTGTGGCCATCGTCACGTCGCCTGCCCAGTACCCCGACCTGCTCGCGGCGCTCGCCGCCGGCGGGTTCACCCTCGCCGAGCGGCAGGCCCTCGCCGCGGCGGCGTTCGTCCACACGGCGAGCTACGACGTCGCCGTCGCCACGTGGATGGGTCACGTCCTGACCGACGGCACCGACGGCACGGGCTTCCCGGGCTGGCTCGGCGGCACCTACGAGCGCCTAGGCGTCCTGCGCTACGGCGAGAACAGCCACCAGGCCGCCGCCCTCTACCGCAACGGGTTCGGCCTGCCCGGCCTCGCCGGGGCCGAGCAACTCGGCGGCAAGGAGATGAGCTACAACAACTACGTCGACACCGACGCCGCCCGCCGCGCCGCCTACGACCTGGACGGTCCCGCGGTCGCGATCGTCAAGCACTCCAACCCCTGCGGGATCGCGGTCGGCGTCGACATCGCCGACGCCCACGCCAAGGCCCACGCCTGCGACCCGGTGAGCGCCTACGGCGGCGTCATCGCGGCGAACCGGCCGGTGACCCTGGCGATGGCCGAGCAGGTCAAGCCCATCTTCACCGAGGTGATCGTCGCGCCCGGCTTCGAGCCGGCGGCGCTGGAGATGCTCCGGACCAAGAAGAACCTCCGCATCCTGCAGGTGTCCGCGCCGGCGCGCGGCGGCATCGAGACCCGCGCGATCGACGGGGGCCTGCTGGTGCAGCAGCGCGACGAGTTCCAGGCCCAGGGCGACGACCCGGCGCATTGGGAGCTCAAGGCCGGCGACGCCGTCGATGCCGCGACGCTGGCCGACCTCGCGTTCGCGTGGCGGGCGTGCCGGTCGGTGAAGTCGAACGCGATCCTGCTGGCCGCGGACGGGGCGTCCGTGGGCGTCGGCATGGGCCAGGTCAACCGCGTGGATTCGTGCAAGCTGGCCGTGGAGCGCGCTGGCGAGCGGGCCGCGGGCAGCGTGGCGGCCTCCGACGCCTTCTTCCCCTTCGACGACGGCCCGCGCATCCTCGCGGACGCCGGCGTCCGGGCCATCGTGGAGCCGGGGGGGTCCATCCGCGACGACGACACCATCGCGCTGTGCCGCGAGCGCGGGATCGCGCTGTACTTCACCGGCACCCGGCACTTCTTCCACTAGGGGATTCGATGACGGCGAACAAGCTGGACGGCATCGCGACCGCCAAGGCGATCAAGGCCGAGCTGACCACGCGCGTGGCGGCGCTGCGGGAGCGCGGGGTCGTCCCGGGCCTGGCCACGGTTCTGGTGGGCGACGACCCGGCGTCCCAGAACTACGTGAAGATGAAGCACCGCGACTGCGACCAGGTGGGCATCGCGTCCCTCCGGATCGAGTTGCCCGCAGACGCCTCGGCCGCGCAGCTCGAGGAAACCCTCGGACGCCTCAACGCCGATCCCGCGTGCACCGGCTACATCGTGCAATTGCCCATCCCCCGACACCTCGACGAGAACTGGGCGCTGTCGCTGGTCGATCCCGACAAGGACGCCGACGGCCTGCACCCGATCAACCTCGGCAAGTTGGTCCTCAACGAGCCGGCGACGCTGCCCTGCACGCCGCGCGGCATCGTCGAGTTGGTGCGCCGCCACGGGCTGGAGTGGAAGGGCGCCGAGGTGTGCGTGATCGGACGCGGCATCACGGTCGGACGCCCCCTCGGGCTGATCCTGACCCGCCGGTCCGAGAACGCCACGGTGACGCTGTGTCACACGGGGACGCGCGACCTCGCCGACCACACCCGCCGGGCCGACATCGTCGTGGCGGCGGCCGGTGTGCCCGGCATGGTCACCGCGGACATGATCCGTCCGGGGGCGGTCTGCATCGACGTGGGCGTGAGCCGGGTCGACGGGGTGACCGTTGGCGACCTCGCCCCGGACGTCTGGGAGTCCGCCGGTTGGGTCACGCCCAACCCGGGCGGGGTGGGGCCGATGACGCGGGCCATGCTGTTGTCCAATGTGGTTGACCGGGCGGAGGCGCTGCTCGCGTGACCGCGCCGAAGGAGCGGGGCGATGTCTATCCCCACCACTTCCGTCCGCCGAACCCCGCGGACGCCGTCGACGTGCCCGTCGACGCGGGGGAGGCCAGCCCCACGCACCCGCGCCCGCCGCGTCCGTGGTACCTGCAGATCGCCGGGCAGTGGCCGCTGTTCGTGACGCTCGTGGCGATCACGCTGGGCGTGGCCGTGACGGCCACCGGCCACTGGAAGCGGGGGACGACCGTTGTCGGCGCGGCGTTCGTCCTGGCGACGGTGCTCCGGTTGTTCCTGCCCGAGCGCATGGTCGGGCTGCTGCACGTCCGTTCGCGTGCCGTGGACGTCGCCTGCCTGGCGGTGCTGGGCGCGGGGATCCTGGTGCTCGCGCTCCTGGTCCCCGCCCAGAAGTGACCTACCGGTAGTCGCGGTAGAAGTACTGTCCGGCGGTGGTCCCCGACGCCACCCGCGCGGCCTCGGCCTGCCGGAGTTCGACGCGCCGGATCTTCGAGCTGACTGTCTTGGGGAGCTCGTCCACGAACTCCAGAATGCGGACCAACTGGTAGCCGTTGAGGTGTTCCCGGGCGTGCGCGAAGAGCGCGCGGGCGGCGTCCGGACCCCCCTGCGCACCCGGCGCGAGATGGACATACGCCTTCGGTGCCGCCCCGCGGACCGGGTCGGGGGACGGCACGACCGCGACTTCCGCGACGAGCGGGTGCAGCATGAGTGCGCTCTCCAGCTCGAAGGGGCTGATCTTGTAATCCGAGGCCTTGAAGACGTCGTCGGCGCGCCCCACGTAGGTGAGGTAGCCGTTCTCGTCCCGCGCGGCGATGTCGCCGGTGTGGTAGTAGCCGCCCCGGCAGGCGGTCGCGGTCATCTCGTCGTCGGCGAAGTAGCCGCCCATGAGCGCGAGGTGGTGCGCCGATAGGTCCAGGCAGATCTCGCCCTCGCCGACGCCTTCGACGCGGGCGTCCGTCGCCGGATCGACCAGGACCACGCGGTACCCGGGCATCGGACGCCCCATCGCGCCCAGTTTGATGGGTTGACCAGGGGTGTTGCCGATGGAGCAGGTCATCTCGGTCTGGCCGTAGCCGTCGCGGATGGTGTTGTTCCAGGCATCGCGCACCTGGTTGATGACCTCGGGATTGAGCGCCTCGCCCGCGCCGACCAGCTCGCGCGGCGGGCGACGCAGCTTGGTGAGGTCCGCCTGGATGAGCATGCGCCAGACCGTCGGCGGCGCGCAGAACGTCGACACCTCGTGGGTGTCCATGATGCGCATGAGCGTGTCGGCGTTGAAGCGGTCGTAGTTGAAGATGAACACCGTCGCCCCGGCCAGGAAGGGGCTGAAGAAGTTGCTCCAGGCGTGCTTGCCCCAGCCGGGAGAGCTGATGTTGAGGTGGATATCGCCGTCCCGGACGCCGAGCCAGTACATCGTCGACAGGTGGCCCACCGGGTAGCTGACCTGCGTGTGCCGGACGAGCTTCGGGCGGGCCGTGGTCCCCGAGGTGAAGTAGAGCAACGAGGTGTCGTCGGCGGGCGTGGGCCCGTCGGGGGTGAAGGTCGCGGACGCCGCGTGGCTGTCCGCGAAGTCGATCCAGCCGTCGGGAGTAGCCGCGCCCACGCCGATCCGGACGACGCCCTCGGCGACAAGGTCGAAACGGTCCGCGAGGGAGGTGGGGGCGATCGTGAATGTGGCGCCTGCGGTGTCCACGCGCCAGGCGAGGTCGTCGGCGTGGAGGAGCGTGGACGTGGGGATCGCGACGCCGCCGACCTTGAGCAGCGCCATCAGTATCTCCCAGATCTCGATGGTGTTGTTGAGCATGACGATCATCTGGTCGCCGCGCTTCATGCCGAGGGATGTGAGCCACGCGGCCACCTGATCGGAGCGTCGGGCGAGTTCGCCGTAGGTCCACTCACGGCAGGAGAGGTCGTCGGAGACGATCTTCACCGCGACACGGTCGGGGTGTTCGCCGGCCAGCACGTCGAACCACTCCAGCGCGAAGTTGAACTCGGTGAGCTCCGGCCACCGGAAGTCCCGCAGCACCGTGTCGTAGTCGTGGGGGTGGTCGAACAGGAAGTCGCGGGCGCGGCGGATGGCCTGCGTGGCGGCGGTGGCGGGTCGGCCGGTGAAGGTCATGGACGCCAGCGTACAGCCTACGGTTACGGAACCGTAAGTTTGGAGGGTGGGGTGTCACGACGTGGGCGCCTCGCGCCCCGTGGGGCGTCCGGGGACGTCGCGTATCGGGCCGGGATGTCGCGGGGCGCCTCCCGCGCGCCCGGGACGTCCGGCACCGGTGGCAGGCCGGAGCCCGCCGATATGCCGCGCCTCCCGCGTGCCCGGGGCGTCCGGAAACGCCGAAGCGGCGGGCCCCCGGCAGGGACCCGCCGCTTCGAACGCGGGGGACGAACCTCAGATGAGGCCCAGCTCCTTGACGGCGTTGCGCTCGTCGATGAGTTCGGCGACCGAGGCGTCGATCTTGCCGCGGCTGAACTCGTTGATCTCCAGGCCCTGGACGATCTTCCACTGGCCGCCTTCGACGGTGCAGGGGAACGAGGAGATGATGCCCTCGGGGATGCCGTAGCTGCCGTCGGACGGCACGGCCATGGAGACCCAGTCGCCCTCGGGGCTGCCGAGGATCCAGTCGCGCATGTGCTCGATGGTCGCGTTGGCGGCCGAGGCGGCCGACGACGAGCCGCGAGCGGCGATGATGGCGGCGCCGCGCTTGGCGACCGTCGGGATGAAGTCGTCGGCGAGCCACGCCTGGTCGTTGACCAACTCGGCGGCGTTCTTGCCGTCGACCTCGGCGTTGAAGAGATCCGGGTACTGGGTGGCCGAGTGGTTGCCCCAGATCGTCATCTTCTTGATCGCCGTGACCGGGACGCCGAGCTTGGCGGCGAGCTGGCTGATGGCGCGGTTGTGGTCGAGACGGGTCAGCGCGTTGAAGCGGTCGGCCGGGATGTCGGGGGCGTTGTTCATCGCGATGAGCGCGTTGGTGTTGGCCGGGTTGCCGGTGACGAGGATCTTGACGTCGTCGGCGGCCACCGCGTTCAGGGCCTTGCCCTGGGCGGTGAAGATGGCGCCGTTGGCGCTCAGCAGGTCGCCGCGCTCCATGCCGGCGGTGCGGGGACGGGCGCCGACGAGCATGGCGGCGTTGACGCCGTCGAAGACCTTGGTGGCGTCGTCGCCGATCTCCACCTTGCTCAGCGTCGGGAACGCGCAGTCGTCGAGTTCCATGACGACACCCTCGAGCGCCTTGAGGGCCGGGGTGATCTCGAGCAGGCGGAGTTCCACCGGCTGGTCGGGTCCAAGCAGGGCGCCGCTGGCGATGCGGAACAGCAGGCTGTAGCAGATCTGGCCGGCCGCACCCGTGACAGCTACCTTGACGGGGGCTTTGCTCATGTTCTTCCTCCACTCTGAAGACGATGCGTCGAGCATGACTCTGACAACGGAACGCTAGCAGTTGGCGACCCTGCGGGCCCACCTTCGATGTCATGATGCGGCTCCGGACGCCGCGGGTGCGGGCAGTAGGTTGGGGCCATGCGTCTGGTCCTGGTTCGTCACGGCCGTACGGCCTCCAATGTCGCGCGTCTGCTGGACACCGCCCACCCCGGCGCGCCCCTGGACGCCGTGGGCGAGGCCCAGGCCCAGGCCCTCGTGGCGCGCTTGGCGCACGTGGACGTGGAGGGGGTGTACGCCTCGGACCTCCTCCGCACCCAGCAGACCGTCGCGCCGCTCGCGGCCGCGCGGGGTCTGGAGGTGACGGTCCTGGGCGGACTACGGGAGATCGCCGCGGGCGATCAGGAGCTGTGGCCGGAGTGGCGGGACTACGTCGAGGTGCTGGCGTCCTGGGCGCGGGGCAACCTCGCCGCGGCGCGTCCTGGCGGGGAGTCGGGGGAGGAGTTCTTTGCCCGCTTCGACGCCGCGGTCGCGCAGGTCGTGGCGTCCGGACTCGGCGCCGCGCTGCTGGCGAGCCACGGCGGGGCGCTGCGCATGTGGGTGGGCGGACGCGTCCGGGGCATCGACCCGGCGAGCCTGCCGTCCCGGCCGATGGGCAATACGGCGACGATCGTCCTGGAGGGCGACCCCGACGCCGGCTGGACGCTGATGGACTGGCACCCCGGCGTCGAGTTGGCGGCCGCCGAACGCACGCCGGGCCGCTACGCGCTGACGCCCGCCGAGGCGTCCGCGGCCGCGCCGGGCTGGACGCACGCGGACGGCGGCCTGGTGCGGATCCTCCGGTGGCCGGACGCCGAGGCCGCGGCGAGGTTCGTCGCCGCGGTGACTGAGCGGGCCGGCAGACTGGGCCATCCCGCGGACGCCCGCGCGGACGGCCCGGTGGCGATCGTGCGGCTGACCAGCCCCGACGTGGGCGCAGTCACCACCCGCGACACGGCCCTGGCCTGGCAGATCGGGAAGATGGCCGAGGCCGGCGGCGGCGTCCCGGACTGAGCCCGCGTAAGCCGCGCGCCCTCCGGTCGAGAAACGCCCGAGCCCGCCGGACCGGAGGGTCCGACGGGCTCGGGGTTACGCAACGGGCGTCAGTGCGCGATCGCACCCTCCGCGCCGGCGCCGGTCATGGAGCGGACCTCCATCTCGGCGGCCTTGGCGGCGTCCGGGATTTCCTTGCTCAGGATCGTGCCCAGCCAGCCGAGGACGAAGCCGATCGGGACCGACACCAGGGCCGGGTTGTCGTAGGGGAACCAGGCGAAGTGCATGTCCGGGAACATGGCGCTCGCCAGCGGCTTGGCGGAGCCGATCGGGGCCGACACGGCCGGGCTGAAGATGATGAGCACGATGGCGCTGATGAGGCCGCCGTAGATGCTCCACAGCGAGCCCTGCGTGTTGAACCGCTTCCAGTACAGCGAGAAGAGGATCGAGGGCAGGTTCGCGGACGCCGCGATGGCGAACGCCAAGGCGACCAGGAACGCGACGTTCATGCTCTTGGCGGCGATGCCACCGAGGATCGCCAGGGCACCGATCACGAGGACGGTGATGCGAGCGACCTTGACCTCCTGCGCCGGGTCGGCCTTGCCGTCCTTGAGCACGGAGCTGTAGATGTCGTGGGCGAAGGAGGCCGAGGCCGTGATGGCCAGGCCCGCGACGACCGCGAGGATGGTGGCGAAGGCGACACCCGCGATGACGGCCATGAAGATGGCGCCGCCGGTGGTGTAGGCCTCAGCGCCCGTCTTGCCGTAGCCGGGCAGGAAGAACGCCAGCGCCGGGGCGGCCGCGTTGGCCTTGCCGGGCATCCCGTTGATGGCCTGCTGGCCGCCGGGGATGATCGCCGCGGCACCGAAGCCGAGGATCAGCGTGAAGATGTAGAACGCGCCGATGAGGCCGATGGCCCAGCTCACGGACTTGCGGGCTTCCTTGGCGGTCGGGACCGTGTAGAAGCGCATCAGGACGTGGGGCAGGCCGGCGGTGCCCAGGACCAGAGCGATCGACAGCGAGATGAAGCCGATCGGGTTGGAGCCGTACTTGGCCATCGGGGGCAGCAGCTTGGAGCCGGCGGCGCAGGCTGCGTCCGCGGTGCAGCCGTAGCCGTTGGCGGGCATGTTGTTGAGGCGGACGGCCTCGCCCATCACGGTGGACAGGTTGAAGCCGAACAGGGCCAGGACCCACAGCGACATGATCAGGGCGCCGGCGATCAGCAGGACGGCCTTGATCATCTGGACCCACGTCGTGCCCTTCATGCCGCCGATGAGGACGTAGAGGACGAGCAGGGCGCCGACCAGCGCGATGACGATGGTCTGGGCCACGTCGCCGCTCAGGCCGAGCAGCAGCGACACCAGGCCGCCGGCGCCCGCCATCTGGGCGATCAGGTAGAAGAAGGAGATGACCAGGGTCGAGATCGCCGCGGCCATACGGACGGGCTTCTCCTTCACGCGGAAGGACAGCACGTCGGCCATCGTGTACTTGCCGGTGTTGCGGAGCGGCTCGGCCACGAGCAGCAGGGCGACGAGCCACGCGACCAGGAAGCCGATGGAGTAGAGCAGGCCGTCGTAGCCGGAGAACGCGATGGCGCCGACGATGCCGAGGAAGGACGCGGCCGACAGGTAGTCGCCCGCGATGGCGAAGCCGTTCTGGGTGCCGTTGAACTGCGCGCCGCCGGTGTAGAAGTCGCCGGAGGACTTCTTGTTGCCGCCCGAGGTGACCTTGATGACGACCGTGAGGGTCGCGACCACGAAGAGGGCGAAGATGATGATGTTGATGATGGGGTTGCCCAGCTGCTGGGCTTCGAGCAGGTTCATCGCGCGCCCTCCTCGAGCTCAGAGCGAAGCTTGGACGAGATCGGATCGATCTTGGTGTTCATGTGGCGGATGTAGAGCCACGTGATCAGGAAGGTGGTGACGAACTGGAGCAGGCCCATCACCATGCCGATGTTGAGGTTGCCGATGGCGGGGGTCTTCATGAAGTCCCCCGCGAACACGCTCAGCAGCACGTACGCGAAGTACCAGATGAGGAAGGCGGCCGTCATCGGGAACGCGAAGTTGCGGAAGCGCTTCTTGAGGTCGGCGAACTCCGGGGAAGCCTGCACCGCCGCGAACGCGTCGGCCGAGATGGGCTTCTTGTGCGGGCCCACTTCGATGAGTTCGGGCAGCGGGTTGTGATGCGGCGGAAGATGCTTTTCAGGATCGTCCAGATGGTCCAGATGCTTCGGCGCATCAGGAGAAGTCATGGGGACCTCCATTGAGTCAGGGCCATGGACTGGCGGAGGAACGATAACCGCCCGTGGGACGGCGCGGTCAATGGGGCGACTGCCCCTGATGGGCAATCGTTGTGAAGTTGTTAGAATCCCTCGGCGCCGAGAATCTTGAAGCCGAGATGACTGGAAGACAGCCTAGTCATCCACGCGTCGGCGCGGTGGGCGGAGCTTCAACCGTCTGACTAGGTGAGACGGTTTGCGCGACCATCGTCCACGATGCGGACGCCGCGGGCGTCCGTCGGCGTGGTGTGCCGAATCGGTCCGTCACCGGAACACCACGGTGCGCCGGCCGTCGGGGAACACCCGGTGCTCGGCGACGAGCCGGACGGCCTCGGCCAGCGTGCGCGATTCCTGCTCCTGGCCCAAGGTGACGAGTTCGCCGACGCCCTTGGAGTGGTCGACGCGGACCACGTTCTGTTCGATAATCGGCCCCTCGTCGAGGTCGGCGGTCACGAAGTGCGCGGTCGCGCCCACGAGCTTGACGCCGCGGGTGTGGGCCTGGCGGTAGGGGTTTGCACCCTTGAACCCCGGCAGGAACGAGTGGTGGATGTTGATGGCCCGTCCGGCCAGGGCGTCGCAGAGCTCGGGGGACAGGATCTGCATGTAGCGGGCCAGGACGACGATCTCGATGTCGTACTCGGCCACGGTGTCGAGGATGTGGCGTTCGACGTCGGCCTTGGTCTCGGGAAGCACCGCCAGGTGGGTGAACGGAACGCCGTAGAACGAGGTGAGGTCCTCCAGGTCGGGGTGGTTGGCGATCACCTTGGCGACGGTGATCGGCAACTGGCCCGCCCGCTGACGGAACAACAGGTCGTTGAGGCAGTGGCCCGCTTTGGAGGCCAGCACGAGGGTGCGGCGCCGGCGTCCGACGTAGTCCAGGTGCCAATCGGCGCCCAGCGACTCCACGATGGGGGCGATGGTGCGCTCGAAGACCGAGCGGTCGAACCCGGACTGGACCTGCACGCGCATGAAGAAGCGGTCGGTGTCGGTGCTGGTGAACTGCTGAAGCTCGGTGATGTTGCCCTGCGCGGTGGCGATGGCCCCGGTCACGGCGTGGACGATGCCGGGGGCATCGGGGCAGGCGAGGGTCAGCACCAGGTGGGAGGAGTCGATCACGACCGAGCACTCTACGCGGTCGGACTCGCCCGGGGGCATCAGCGGGACGCGGGGCGGAGCCGATAGGCTGGGCTGACGCGGGCGAACGGCGTCCGGAACCTGAGGGGAGCGCGGTCGTGAAGGCAGATCTGGTCGTGGTGGGAGCCGGCCTCTTCGGGCTCACCGTGGCGGAACGGGCGGCGAACGACCTGGGTCTCGACGTCGTCGTCCTCGACCGCCGCTCGCACGTGGGCGGCAATGCCTACTCCGAGAAGGAGGCGAGCAC
Organism: uncultured Nigerium sp.; assembly: GCA_964482465.1. Classification (GTDB taxonomy): domain Bacteria; phylum Actinomycetota; class Actinomycetes; order Propionibacteriales; family Propionibacteriaceae; genus Propioniciclava. Next base: position 41,917 of record CAYZXQ010000010.1, read on the forward strand.
CGGCATCGAGGTGCATCGCTACGGAGCGCACCTGTTCCACACGAGCAACGAGCGGGTGTGGGAGTACGTCAACCGGTTCACCGCGTTCACCGGCTACCAGCACAAGGTGTACACGCGCCACCAGGGCGAGGTGTACCCCATGCCGGTCAACCTCGGCACCATCAACCAGTTCTTCCGCGCGGCGATGAGTCCCGCCGAGGCCCGCGCCCTCATCGCCGAGCAGGCCGCCGAACTCGGCGACAAGGTGCCGGCCAACTTCGTGGAGAAGGGCATCTCCTTGATCGGACGCCCGCTCTACGAGGCGTTCATCATGCACTACACCGCCAAGCAGTGGCAGACCGACCCCGAACTGCTCGAGGCGTCGATCATCAGCCGCCTGCCGGTCCGCTACACCTACGACAACCGCTACTTCAACGACACCCACGAGGGGCTGCCGGTCGACGGCTACACGGCGTGGTTCGAGCGGATGCTCGACCACCCCCGCATCACCGTGGCGCTGGACACCGACTTCTTCGGCGATGGCCCGCTGGGCAAGGGCGCGGTCGTCGGGCAGGTCCCGGTCGTCTACACCGGGCCGGTCGACCGCTACTTCGACTACGCCGAGGGTGAGTTGGGCTGGCGCACCATCGACCTGGAGGAGGAGGTCCTCCCGATCGAGGACTTCCAGGGCTGCGCGGTCATGAACTACCCCGATCCGGATGTCGCGTTCACGCGCATCCACGAGTTCCGCCACTTCCACCCCGAGCGCTCCTACACCCGCGACGCGACCGTCATCATGCGCGAGTTCTCGCGGTTCGCCGGTCAAGGCGACGAGCCGTACTACCCGATCAACACCGACGCCGACCGCGCCGGTCTGCTTCGCTACCGCGACCGGGCCAAGGCCGAGCCGGGCGTCCTTTTCGGCGGGCGGCTGGGCACCTACAAGTACCTCGACATGCACATGGCCATCGGGTCGGCGCTGTCCCTGTACGACAACGCGTTGCGGCCGCACTTCGCGGACGGCGCCGCGCTGGCCAGCGGGGGCGTGGACGCATGACCGACGCGAACCGCACCCTGACGCTGCTGCAGCGCGTCGTCCTTCCCGCGCCGGACGCCCTCGACACGGCCCCGCTGTACGTCGACTTCTCCCGCGCCTCCAGCAATCCGACGCCGGGCTTCCCGCCGCCGGAGGATCTCGCGCCCGAGCAGGGCGACACGACCTATGTCCACACCGAGTTCTTCCTCGACCGCCGCCTGCTGGCCCTGCCCGCCGGCGCCCGGGTGTCCTTCGCCACCTACTTCAACGCCTTCCCGGCCAGCTACTGGCGGCGCTGGACCGACGTGACCGAGGTCACGCTGCGGCTGCGGCTGGAGGGTCAGGGCATGGTGGTCGTCCTGCGTTCGAACGCCCGGGGGGTGTCCCAGCGCGTCGACAGCCGCGCCGTGGCGGGTGCCGAGACCGTCGAATTCCGCCTCCCGCTAGGCCGGTTCGCCGACGGCGGCTGGTACTGGTTCGACCTCATCAGCGGCCGCGAGGCGTTGACGCTGGTGGAGGCGGACTGGCTGGCCACGGCGTCCGACACCGCCCCCGGCACCGCGACGCTCGAGATCACGACGATGAACAAGCCCGACTACTGCGTGGGCAACCTGGCCGCGCTGGCGGCGTCCGATGCCCTGCTCCAGCGCCTCGACGAGGTGCTCGTGGTCGACCAGGGCACGCGGAAGGTGCGCGACGATCCCGGGTTCCCGGCCGTGGCGGAGGCGCTCGCGGGCAAGCTCCGCATCATCGAGCAGGCCAACCTCGGCGGCTCGGGCGGGTTCGCGCGCGGCATGTACGAGGCGGTCCAAAACGGCTCGACGTGGGTGCTGCTCATGGACGACGACATCCAGCTCGAGCCCGAGAGCATGCAGCGGCTCATGACCTTCTCCGACCGCTGCCGGCGTCCGACGCTGGTGGGCGCGCAGATGTTCGACCTCTTCGACCGGACCGTCCTGCACGCCTTCGGCGAGGTCATCGACCGGCGGCGCTGGCAGTACGCGCCGGCGCCCGGCGCCCCCGAGGGGCCGCACGACTTCGCCATGCGCTCGCTGCGCAACAGCCGCGCGCTCCACACGCGCGTGGACGTGGACTACAACGGCTGGTGGATGGAGCTGATCCCGACCTCGGTGATCCGGGAGATCGGCCTCTCCTTGCCCCTGTTCATCAAGTGGGACGACGCCGAATACGGCATTCGCGCCCAGGTGGCCGGCTACGCGACGGTCACGCTGCCGGGCGCGGCGGTGTGGCACGAGAGTTGGGCCGAGAAGGACGACCTGATCGGCTGGCAGGCCTACTTCCACGGCCGCAACCGGCTCGTCACGGCGCTGCTGCACTCGCCGTTCGAGCGCGGCGGCACGCTGGCCAAGGAGTCCAACAACATCAACGTCAAGCACCTGATCGCGATGGAGTACTACACCGAGGCGATCAAGTCGATGGCGATGGAGGACGTCCTCGCCGGTCCCGATGGCCTGTTCGACGCCCTCGACCGGCGGATCCTCGACGTCCGCGCGATGGCGCAGGGCTACTCCGACGCCGAGCTGCGTCCGGACGCCGACGCCTTCCCCACGCCGCAGCCGCGCGATCTTCCGGCCCTGGACGGCATGCCCGACCGGCCCAGCCGCAAGGCGCTGCTGTCGCTGGCCGCCAAGACGGTGGCCCGCCAGGTGGTCGGGCGCGAGCAGGTCGCGGACGCCGAAGCCCCCCAGGCACACCTGCCGAACACGCGGCGGGAGTGGTGGCGGGTGTCGCAGTACTCCTCGGTGCTGGTCTCCAGCAAGGACGGCAGCGGGGTGGCCTGGTACCGGCGGCGTCCGGAACTGGTCCGGAGCGAGTTGCGGCGCACGGCCGTCCTGGCCGCCTCGCTGTACCGGCAGTGGCCCGAATTGCGGAAGCGCTACCGGGCGGCCTTGCCCGCGCTGGTATCACTGGACGCCTGGGCCCCCGTCTTTGCCCGTCACACCTCGTCGGAGTATCGCGTATGACCGAACCTTCCACCTTGCCGCTGCTGCCCCCCGGGCGCGGACGCGGCATGCTGGACATCCCCCGCAGCCGCTACCTGCTGCGCCTCGTCGTCCGCAAGGACGTCCAGGTGCGCTACCGGGGCTCGTGGTTGGGCATCCTGTGGTCCTACATCAAGCCGGCCGTCCAGTTCCTGGTGTTCTACGTCGCCATCGGCGTGTTCTTGGGCATGAACAAGGGCTTCCCCAACTACGCGATCTACCTGTTCGCGGGCATCGCGGGGATGAACTACTTCAACGAGGCGTTCGGCAACGCGGCGCGCTCGGTCGTGGGCAACGGCGGACTCATCAAGAAGATCTACATCCCCCGGATGCTGTTCCCGGTGTCGGCGATCTGGGTGGCCGTCGTCCACTTCGTCCCGGGGCTGATCGTCCTGCTGGTCGGATGCCTGATCGTCGGCTGGGCGCCGTCGCTGCTCAGCGTGGCCGCGATCCTCGCGGGTTTCGTGCTCATCACCGTCTTCGCGCTCGGCCTGGGGCTGCTCTTCGCGACCGCGGACGTGTTCTTCCGCGACGCGGAGAATCTCGTCGACCTGATCGCCATGGTCGCCACCTGGGCGTCGCCGGTTCTCTACATGTGGACGATGGTGCAGCGCGAGGCCCCCTGGCTCATGCCGTTCTACATGAGCAACCCGCTCACCGTCGCGACCGAGCTGTTCCACTACGGCTTTTGGGCCCCGACGGCCGCGGACGCCGCCAGCTACTGGGTGGTGCCTCCGCACCTGTTCAGCCTCTGGACGCCCGTCGCGTTCGCCATCTCGCTGGCCATGCTCGTGCTCGGTGACTGGGTGTTCCGGCGCTTCGAGTCCAAGTTCGCGCAGGAGCTGTGATGACCGAGTCCGTGACCCCCGCCCCGTCCCGCGAGATCGTGGTGCGGTTCGACCACGTGGCCAAGACGTTCGTCCTGCGGCACACCCGGTCGATCAAGGAAGCCTTCGTCTGGCTCGTCAAGGGACGCCGCGGCGACCTGTCCGCCACGTTCAAGGCGGTCGACGACGTCTCGTTCGACATCCTCGACGGCGAGTCGGTGGCCCTGATGGGCTTCAACGGCTCGGGGAAGTCGACGTCGTTGAAGCTGATGTCCGGCGTGATGAGCCCCGACGAGGGGCTCGTGGCGGTCCGGGGCAAGGTGGCCGGCCTCATCGAGGTCGGCGCGGGCTTCCACCCCGACCTGCCCGGTCGCGACAACGTGTACCTCAACGGCGCCATCCTCGGGATGACCAAGGAGGAGATCGACGAGCGGCTCCCGGACATCCTCGACTTCGCGGAGATCGGCGACTTCATCGACACCGAGGTGAAGTTCTACAGCTCGGGCATGTACCTGCGGCTGGCGTTCGCGGTGGCGATCCACACCGACCCGGACGTCTTCCTGGTCGACGAGATCCTGGCCGTCGGCGACGAGCCCTTCCAGCGCAAGTGCATGAAGCGGATCAACGAGTTGGTCGCCGCCGGCAAGACCCTCGTCGTCGTGAGCCACAACCTGGAGCAGATGCAGGAGCTGTGCGAGCGCGGGATCATCATGGAGCGCGGCAAGCTCGTCTTCGACGGTCCGTGCGCCGAGGCCGTGGCGTTCCTGCGGAGCCGCTAGCCGCACACCCACCCGTGGCGCGGCGATCAGCGACGCCGCAGCCGTGTCGCCAGCGCGTACGCGGGTTGCCGCAGCCCGGTGGGCACGAGCCGCCAGCCGCACCGGACCACCACATTGCGGACGAACTGGAGCGGCGTGGTGAACCCGTCGGCCCGGAAGGCGCGCTGCAGGGCGAACTCGGACCGCACCAGGTCGCGCCCGCCGCGGCGCTTGTACGCCCCGGCGCCGACGCGGTACTTCACGAGCGGTTCCGCGACATTGCCGACGCGAGCGCCGGCGTGGATCATCCGCGCGAACAGCCAGTAGTCCTCCAGCCGCTCCAGGTGCCGGTAGCCCCCGGCCGCGCGGACGGCGCTGCGCCGGTAGACGGTCGCAGGGTGGTTGAAGGGGTCCTGGAATCGGGCGCGGCGGGCGATGGCCGCGGCGTCGGTGGGGAAGCCCCGGACGAGCCCGACGACGTTCTCGTCCTCGCTGAACTCGACGATGGCCGACGACACCAGGTCGAGGCCGTCGGCGACCAGCGGAACCTGGACGGCGAAGCGTTGCGGCAGGGAGATGTCGTCGGCGTCCGCGCGCGCCACGATCTCGTGGGCGCACACGGCCAGGCCGGCCTCCAGCGCGCGGGCCAGCCCGACATTCTCCTCCAACGCCACGACCCGGACCGGGACTCCGGCCGTCGCGGTGCCGGACGCCGCAGCGTCCACGACCTCGGCCAGCCCTTCGCCGACCGGACCGTCGCGGACGATGACCAACTCGTCCGGACGCAGGGTCTGGTCGATCGTCACCGACGCGATGGCGCGGCGGAAGAACTCGGGGCGATCGCCCCGGTAGACGGGCAGCAGCACGCTGAAGGGTGCGGTCATCGCGCGCCGCTCTCCACCTGCACCACGTCGGCTTCGACGGGCGTCCCGGACAACACCTCGCGGGTCGAGCGCGGGGGCCGGACGCCGTCCCGCAGCCCGCGGCGTCCGTGGCCGAGCAACGCGCCCCGGTCGGACGAGCGCCGGACGGTCCGGGCCCACCGGCGCAGCGTGGCCGCGCCGTAGAGGGCCTTCTCGGCGGGGGCGAAGGCGTCCGAGCGGGTGAAGGTCCAGACCTTGTTGCGGACCTCGTTGTAGAACCGCGGCCCCGGATCGACGTCGGAGGAGCCGAACTTCGCCGTCAGGTGTACCACCCGGCTCGCCGGCACGTACAGCCCCGGACGCCGCCGCAGCAGCCGGGCGGTGTACTCGAAGTCGTCGTTCCACAAGAAGAAGTCGGCGCGCGGCAGGCCTTCGGCACGGACGGCGTCCGCGTCGAGCAGGATCGAGACGAACGACGCCGACCGGATGGGGCGGGCACCCACGGCGGCGGCGCGGGCGAGCTCGGCGCGGGAGACGCCCGGGCGGGTCCGGGGGGTGTTCATGGGGTGCTCGCGGCCGTCGGTCCAGTCGGCGCGCGAGGCACACACGGCGACCGGCTCGCCGTAGCCGTCGCGGGCGCCGAGCAGCGCGGCCAACGCGTGCGGGGTCGGGACGGTGTCGTCGTCCATGATCCAGACGAGATCGGCGGCGTGCGTGACGACCGCCCGCGCGATGCCGGCGGCGAACCCGCCCGCGCCCCCCGTGTTGACCGGCAGGCTGACGACCTCGGTGACGACCGGGTGCGCGGACGCGACCGCTGCGGAGTCGTCGGTGGAGGCGTTGTCCACCACCACGACGGCGTCGAGGCGGCGGTCCTGGGCGTCGAGGCCGTCCAGGTTGCGCGCCAACAGGTCGCGCCGGTTCCAGGCCACCACCACGGCCACGATGCGGGGGGCGTCCTCACTCATGCGCGCCACTGTAGCGGGGGCGTCCGCGGGCGGGCCGGTCCGGCGCGGGCAAGCCGGTACATTGTCCCGGTGAGTTCCCTGTGGTCGAACATCGGCCTCATCGTCGTGCTGATCGTCATCGGCTTCGTCTTCGTGGCCGCCGAGATGTCGCTGGTGTCGCTGCGGGAGTCGCAGGTGCGGCAGCTCAGCACGCGCGGCAAGCGGGGGCGTGCGGTGGCCCAGCTTGCGGCCGATCCCAACCGGTTCCTGTCGGCGGTCCAGATCGGCGTGACGCTCTCGGGGTTCCTGTCCGCGGCCTTCGGCGGCGCGACGCTCACTGAAGAGCTGGCGCCCGTCCTGGTGGGGTGGGGGATGCCCGCCGGAGCCGCCACGCCCGTCGCGCTCGTGCTCGTCACGCTGGTGATCTCCTACTTCACGATCGTGGTCGGCGAGCTGACCGCCAAGCGGTTGGCGATGCAGCGGCCCGAGGCGTTCGCCATGACCCTCGCCCCGCTGGTCGACGTCATCGCGACCGTCACGCGTCCGGTCATCTGGTTCCTGGGCGTGTCGACGAACGTGGTGGTCCGGGTGTTCGGCGGCGACCCCAAGGCGGCGCGCGACCAGGTCACCGACGAGGAACTGCGCGCCATGGTCAACTCCTCGGCGACCCTCGGCGTCGAGGAGCGCGCCATCGTGGACGAGGTTTTCTCGGCCGGCGAGGTCAGCCTACGCGAGGCGATGGTGCCGCGCACCGAGGTCGATTTCCTGCCCGGCGACACGCCCGCCTATCGCGCGATCCGCGAGGCGGGGGAGCGTGCCCACTCGCGGTATCCGGTCATTGGCCGCGATCTGGACGATGTTCTGGGGTTCGTGCACCTGCGCGACCTGTTCGACCTCGACCCTGCCGAGCGCGGCACGCCGGTCGCCCAGTTGGTCCGGCCCATCGCGTCGCTGCCCCAGACGGTGAAGATCCTGCGGGCGCTCAAGGTGATGCAGGCCGGCAACGACCACATGGTGATCGTCCGCGACGAGTACGGCGGCACCGCTGGCATCGTCACCATCGAGGACCTCGTGGAGGAGCTCATCGGCGACATCACCGACGAGTTCGACCAGGAGGTCCCGGTCGCGACCGGCTCCAACGCCCTGGACGGGCTCCAGACCATCGAGGAGTTCTCCGAGACCTTCGGCTACCTGCTGCCCGAGGGCCCCTACGACACCGTGGCGGGCTATGTCATGGCCCAGTTGGGCCGGCTGCCGCAGGTGGACGACGCCGTCGAGGTCAGCCTCTTCCCGACGGCCGATCCCGCAGGCGACCCCCAGGACTTTCGGCTGAGCGTCGCCGAGCTCGACGGGCGCCGCGCCAGCCGCCTGATCCTGACCCGGGTGACGCCCGCCGCGGATGCGGAATCCGCCTCCCCGGAGGCGATGTGAGCCGCTAAGGTGGCGCGCGTTTCCCGAACCGAGCGGCAGGAGGTGGCCATGGCGGACGACGGCTCGGCCCTGCTGTCCTCGGACGCCGTGGGCGAGTTGCTGGACGCCGCGGTGCGGCACGCGGGCGGACGGCTCGCGTCCTGGGCCCTGGACCACATCGACTTCAACCCGAACCACTCCACGACCGCCACCTACAGCGCCGTGGTGGAGTGGCCCTACGGCCGCCGCGACGAGTTGTTGGGGGTGAGCGCCCGCGCCCACGGGCTCGCGGCGAGCGACGAGCGGGCCGAAATCTTCGCCGACGGCGACCGCGAGGTCGCGGTGTGGCTGTATCCCCACGACCCCGACCTGCCCGGGCTGGCGCGGGCCGCCTATCCCGAGACCATGGCGCAGGTCCTGACCGAGTCCGGCGCGGTGGCCGTTCCCGTGGCCGCCGACGCCCTCGACCTGGAGATGATCGGCTACCGTCCCCGGCGCCGGGCGGTCCTGCGGGTCGGTGTGGCCTCGCCGCCCGTCACCTTCTTCGTGAAGGTGCTGCGCGAGCGGCTGTTCGCCGACGTCTACGAGCGACACCGGCTCCTGGTGGCGGCCGGGGTTCCGGCGCCTCAGGTCGCCGCGACGACCTCCGACCACCTGCTGATCCTGCGGCAACTCCCCGGGCGTCCGCTGGCGCAGGCCGTCTTCGACGACGCCGATCCGTGCTCGGCCGAGCAGCTCATCCACGTGCTGGACGCCATGCCGCCCGCGGTGGCCCGGCTGGAGCGGCGTCCGCCGTGGTCGGACGCCGTTGCCCACTACGGCGGGATGGTGACCCAGTCGCTCCCGCGCGTCGCGCCCCGCGTGGACTGGCTCGTCCGGCAGATCACGGCCGGCCTCGCTGGGCTGCCGCTCGGCGACGAGCCCACGCACGGCGACTTCCACGAGGGGCAGGTCCACGTCGCCCAGGGGCGCGTGGTCGGCGTCCTCGACGTCGACACGATCGGCCCCGGACGCCGCGCCGACGATTTGGCCTGCCTCATCGCGCACCTGTCGACGATCCAGAGGATGAACCCGCGGCAGGAGCAACGTGTCCACCAGTTGCTGCGGACGTGGGTTCCCGTCTTCGACCGCCGCGTCGATCCCGTCGAACTGCGGCTGCGGGCGGCCGCCGTCATCATTTCCCTTGCCACCGGGCCCTACCGGGGTCAGGAGCCCCACTGGGAGCTCGAGACCGAGCGCATGATCGCGTCCGCGACGGCGCTCGTGCGGCAGGTTGCCTGAGACAGATCGGGTGCACCCGTCGCGCGCCGGGGGACGCCGAGGGATAGGGTGAAGGTCATGACCGACCAAGCCACTCAGCTTGCCGGCGACTTCGCGGTTCCCAGCATTGAGCAGTGGGAGAAAGAGGTCCTGAAGGTCCTCAACCGCGGCCGCCCCGCAGGCAAGGAACTGACGATCGACCAGGCCATGGCACGGCTGAGCTCCACCACGGTGGACGGCCTCGCCATCGAGCCCCTCTACCACCTGGACGGCGATCCCGCCCCCCTCGGGTACCCCGGCATCATGCCGTTCACGCGGGGCACCACCGTGCGGGCCGGCGCCGGCTGGGACATCCGGGCCCTCCACGAGGATCCCGATGTGGCGGCCACCAACGCGGCCGTGCTCGACGACCTGAACCGCGGGGCCACGTCGGTGTGGCTGCGCGTGGGGTCCGACGCGCTCGCGGCCTCCGATCTCGCGGCCGCTCTGGCGGGCGTGCAGCCGGAGCTGGCTGCCGTGTCGGTGTCGGCCGTCGAGGATCAGGCCGCCGCCGCGGACGCCCTCGCCGCCTTCTTCCGCGCCAGCGGCAAGGCCGCCGACGTGGTGGGCAACCTGGGCGTCGACCCGCTGGGTGCCGCCGCGCTCACGGGCGCGGACGCCGACCTCTCGGTCCTGGCCCCCGCCGTCGAGACCGCGCGTGAGTTCGGGGGCGTCCGCGCCCTCGTCGTCGACGTGCTGGGCTACGACGCCGCCGGTGCCGGCGACATCGGCCTGCTGGCCTACGCGGTCGCGACCGGCGTCGAGTACGTGCGCGCGCTGGACGCCGCGGGCATCGCCCCGGCCGAGGCCTTCGGTCAGATCGCGTTCCGGGTGCCGGCGTCCGCCGACCAGTTCACGACCATCGCCCGCCTGCGCGCCCTGCGCCGCCTGTGGGCCCGGGTGGGCGAGGTCCTCGAGGTTCCCGAGGCGGAGCGCGGCGCGCTCCAGCACGCGGTCACCTCGTGGCGCATGATCACGCGCGACGACCCGTACGTGAACCTGCTGCGTGGCACCATCGCGACGTTCGCCGCCGCGGTCGGTGGCGCCGAGATCGTCACGACCCTGCCGTTCGACAGCGCCCATGGCCTGCCGACGGACTTCAGCCGCCGCATGGCGCGCAACACGCAACTGCTGGCGTCGGAGGAGTCGAATGTCGGCCGCGTGGCCGACCCGGCCGGCGGCTCGTGGTTCGTCGAGTCCCTCACCGACCAGCTCGCGCAGAAGGGCTGGGAGGAGTTCCAGGCGATCGAGGCGGCCGGCGGCATGGCGAAGGCCCTCGCCGACGGCGTCGTCGCCGACCAGATCGCCGCCGTGGCGTCCGAGCGCGCCAAGCGCCTGGCCACCCGCAAGCAGCCGATCACGGGCGTCAGCATGTTCCCGCTGGCGACCGAGCCCGAGCTGGAGGCCAAGCCGCGTCCGGCGGCGCCGCAGCGCGCGGGCCTGCAGCCCGTCCGCGACGCCCAGGTCTTCGAGGACCTGAGCGACAAGGTCGCCGCGGCCGGCAACCCGCCGGTCTTCCTGGCGTGCCTGGGGCAGCGCCGCGACTTCGGCGGCCGCGAGCAGTTCACCTCCAACCTGTTGCTGGTGGGCGGCTTCACGTTCCCGAGCTGCGAGGGCGGCACGCCCGAGGAGATCGCGGCGCAGGCCAAGGAGTCCGGCGCCGCGATGGCGGTGCTGTGCAGCTCGGCCAAGGTGTACGCCGAGCAGGCCATGGCCGTCGCCAAGGCGCTCAAGGGCGCCGGCGTCGGCACCGTGTTCATCGCGGGCCGCAAGGCCGAAGTGGGCGACGCCGATGTGGATTCCGTCATCGACGGCGAGATCTTCGACGGCATGGACGTGGTGGCGTTCGCCAACGACACCCTCGACCGGATTGGGGCAGACAAGTGACCACCATCCCGCGTTTCGACAAGGTCGCCCTGGGCGATGCCGCGGTGGCCGCGGACGCCGCCGCTCGCTTCGAGCAGTTGCGCGACTCGCTGCCGAAGTTCAGCACCGGGTGGCAGACCCCGGAGCACATCCTGGTGCCGCCGCTGTACACCGACGCCGACTTCGAGGGCCTGGATTTCCTGCACACGATGCCGGGCATCCCGCCGTTCCTCCGCGGCCCGTACTCGACGATGTACGTCAACCAGCCGTGGACCATCCGGCAGTACGCCGGCTTCTCCACCGCCGAGGAGTCCAACGCGTTCTACCGCCGCAACCTGGCCGCCGGCCAGAAGGGCCTGAGCATCGCGTTCGACCTCGCGACGCACCGCGGCTACGACCCCGACCACCCGCGCGTCCCCGGTGACGTCGGTATGGCGGGCGTCTCGGTGGCGTCCATCCTCGACATGCGCCAGCTGTTCGCGGGCATCCCGCTGGACCAGATGTCGGTGTCGATGACCATGAACGGCGCGGTGCTGCCGATCCTGGCGCTCTACGTCGTCGCGGCCGAGGAGCAGGGGGTGAAGCCGGAGCAGCTCGCGGGGACGATCCAGAACGACATCCTCAAGGAGTTCATGGTCCGGAACACCTACATCTACCCGCCGGCCCCCTCCATGCGGATCATCTCCGACATCTTCGCGTTCACGAGCGCGAACATGCCGAAGTTCAACTCGATCTCGATCTCCGGCTACCACATGCAGGAGGCCGGGGCGACGGCCGACATCGAGATGGCCTACACGCTGGCCGACGGCGTGGAGTACATCCGGGCGGGTCAGAGCGTCGGGCTGGACGTGGACGCCTTCGCGCCGCGCCTGTCCTTCTTCTGGGCCATCGGCATGAACTTCTTCATGGAGGTCGCCAAGATGCGGGCGGCCCGCCTGCTCTGGGCGCGGCTGGTCCGCGAGGCCGGGGCGAAGAACCCCAAGTCGATGAGCCTGCGGACGCACAGCCAGACGTCGGGCTGGTCGCTCACCGCTCAGGACGTGTTCAACAACGTCATGCGCACCTGCTTGGAGGCCATGGCGTCCACGCAGGGCCACACGCAGTCGCTGCACACCAACGCCCTGGACGAGGCCATCGCCCTGCCGACCGACTTCTCGGCGCGCATCGCCCGCAACACCCAGCTGTTCATCCAGCAGGAGTCGGGCACGACGCGTCCGGTCGACCCGTGGGCGGGTTCCGCTTACGTGGAGAAGCTCACCTACGACCTGGCCCAGGCCGGCTGGAAGCTGATCCAAGAGGTCGAGGCGGCCGGCGGCATGGCCAAGGCCATCGAGGCCGGCATTCCGAAGATGCGCATCGAGGAGGCGGCAGCCCGCACCCAGGCGCGCATCGACTCGGGTCGCCAGCCGCTCATCGGCGTCAACAAGTACCAGGTCGAGAACGACGTGGCCCCCGAGATCCTCAAGGTCGACAACGCCGCGGTCCGCGCCCAGCAGATCGCCAAGTTGGAGCGCCTGCGCGCCGAGCGCAACGAGGACGAGGTCCAGGCGGCGCTCGACAAGCTCACCTGGTCCGCGGCCAACCCCGATCCGACCGATCCCGAGCGCAACCTGCTCAAGCTCGCCATCGACGCGGCGCGCGCAAAGGCGACGGTCGGCGAGATCAGCTATGCCCTCGAGAAGGAGTTCGGGCGCTACACGGCGCAGATCCGTACGATCAGTGGCGTGTACAGCTCCGAGTCCGGTGACACCACCGCGGTCGACAAGGCCCGCGCGCTGGTGTCCGAGTTCGAGGCGGCCGAGGGACGCCGCCCGCGCATCCTCGTCGCCAAGATGGGCCAGGACGGCCACGACCGCGGCCAGAAGGTCATCTCGACGGCCTTCGCGGACCTCGGCATGGACGTCGATGTCGGCCCGCTGTTCCAGACGCCCGAAGAGGTCGCCCGCCAGGCGATCGAGGCCGATGTCCACGTCGTGGGCGTCTCCTCGCTGGCCGCCGGTCACCTCACGTTGGTGCCCGCGCTCCGCAAGGAGTTGGACGCCCAGGGCGCCGAGGACATGCTGATCGTCGTCGGCGGCGTCATCCCCGAGGTCGACTTCGACGAGCTGCGCGCCGGCGGTGCCGACGCGATCTTCCCGCCCGGCACGGTCATCCCCGAGGCCGCCATCGAGATGCTCACCAAGCTCGTGGAGCGTGCTCAGGCGTGAGGAAACAACTGACGGTCGAGGAGTTGGCGGCCGGTGTGGTCGCCAACTCCCGGCCGATCGTCGCGAAAGCGATCACCCTGGTGGAGTCGTCGCGTCCGGTCGACCGTGACCGGGCGCGCGAACTCCTGATGGGGCTGCGCGAGCACACCGGCAACTCGGTGCGCGTCGGCATTTCCGGGGTGCCGGGAGCGGGCAAGTCGACCTTCGTGGACGCCATGGGGCGGCGCCTCATCGAGCGCGGTCACAAGATCGGTGTCCTCGCGGTCGACCCCTCGTCGTCCCGCACCGGCGGGTCGATCTTGGGCGACCGGACCCGCATGGGCGAGCTGGCCGCGTCGCAGGACGTCTTCATCCGGCCCTCGCCGTCGGGCAACCACCTGGGCGGCGTCGCCCGGGCCACCCGCGAGTCGATGCTGGTGCTGGAGGCGGCCGGCTACGACGTCATGCTGATCGAGACCGTCGGCGTCGGGCAGTCCGAGGTCGCCGTCGCGGGAATGGTCGACACCTTCCTGCTCATCACGCTCGCGCGTGCGGGCGACCAGTTGCAGGGCATCAAGCGGGGCATTCTCGAGATGGCCGATGTCATCACGGTCAACAAGGCCGATGGCGACCACGAGGCCGAGGCGCGGGTCGCCGCGCGCGACCTCAAGAGTGCGATGCGGCTCATCACGAGCGACCCGAACGCGCGGCGTCCGCCCGTGCTCACGTCCAGCTCCTACACAGGCATGGGCCTGGACGACGTGTGGCAGGCCATCCTCGACCACCGGGCCTACCTGGAGTCCCACGGCGGCTTGGCGTCCCGGCGCAACGCGCAACAGTTGGAGTGGCTGTGGTCGCTGGTCGAGGACGCCGTCCTGGATGGCGTCCGGCGCTCCCCGCACGTCGAGAGCCTGCGCGCCAGCGTCGAGTCCCTGATCGCCCACGGCGAGCTGTCCGCGCTGGAGGGCTCCGAGCAGCTCATCCGGGCGTTCGTGGACGATGTCCCGACGCTCTGGCCGTCTGGGTAGCCGAACCGCGCCTGAGCATCGCATCCCCGAGTCCCCGGGGACGGCCAATCCCGTGCGGTCGTGGGTCCCCGAGCATGTCGAGGCACGCGGGGACGGCAGAGGCTCGGTGCTTGGCGCGCACCGTGGTTCGCGGAGAGAACCCTGTGCGCAGACATGTCCGCAGCGCTCGTCGCCCACCTGCTGCCACGAGCGCAGGTGACCCTCGCGCTCGTAGCCGCAGCGCTCGGCGGCCCGCCAGGACCCCTCGTTCCAGGGAAACGCCGATCACTCATGTTCTGGCTGCGGCGGCCCGGATCGAGCGATCCGAACCCCCACCAGCGTCGAAACCATTGAGCCCCTGCCTGCCCCGACACACCCACCCCAGCCGACGCCTCCACCGTGGTTACCCCCGCCGCGATCAACCGCCGAAACTCCCGCTGCACAGCACGCGAGGACTCCGGCCGCCCCGGCGAGCGCATCGGCGCCCGGATCGCCCGATCCGCCGCCCACTGCCGACGCCCCCGGCCGGCGCCTGTGGCACTTGGTTCCTCGGTCGTCCCCGCCAACACCTCCGCGATCGAGGCGTTGCGACGACCAGTTGAATTCGCCATGCGAGCCCACGATCGAGTGGTTCCGGCTCATCTCGCCCGACCCGTCCTCGCCAGAACAGCATGAATCAGCGGTTCCCCAGGGCTCTACGTAGAGTTCCAGCCGCGCGATGGCGTCCACGGTGAGCGTCCACCGGAACCGTCGTGATCAGGGGGATGAGCGGGTCGCGGCTGGCCTCCACCAGGGGCAAGTCGGCGTCGGTGAAGGCGCGCAGGAGGACGCCCTCGCCGGTCGGGCGGCGAAGTTCGGTCGGCAACACGCGCCCACGTCCTCACCTCGCTCGGCGGGCGCGCACTCGATCGGCGAAGCCGGCGCGGAGGTGCCTCCCGTCGTTGACGCGTGACGCTCACACCACCGCGATCTCGAAGTCGCCGTGTGCGCGGAGCGCGTCGGCATAGTGGGCGCGTTGTTCGGCGGTCGGTTCAAGCAGGTGGGAGGCGAGGGGTCGGACGCCGTGGGCGCGATACCCGATGACCTTGACGCGCATCCGGGGGTCGATGGACGCCAGCCATGCGCCCGTCGCCGCGAGGGTCTCCGGATCGTCGTTGGCGCCGGCCGCCAGCATCAGCCGCACCTCGTGGAGCTTGCCGCGCTGCGCGAGGAGCCGGATGCTGGCCCGGACCCGCTCGTTGCCCTCACCGGTGAGTCGGCGGTGGGTGGCGGCGTCCAGCGCTTTGAGGTCGACCATCGCGGCATCCAGGACCGGATCGAGCAGGTCCCACACCTCCGGAGGCGCGTCCCCGTTGGTGTCGACGAAGCACGTGAGCCGCGCGAGCTCGGGGTCGGCCTTGAGGGACGCGAACAGCGCCGCCAGGAACTCCGGCTGCGCCGTGGCCTCGCCGCCCGACACGGTGACGCCCGACAGGAACGGCGCGGCTGGACGAACGGCGTCCAACACCTGCGCGACGCTCAGCCGCCGGGCCTTGGGTGAGGCGTCGTACGGACACACCCGCGTGCAGGCGTCCGACCCCGTGCAGGCCGCCGCATCCCAGACGACCGCACCGTCCCGCAGGCTGAGCGCGCCCGCGTCGCAGGACTCCAGGCACAGCCCGCAGTCGTTGCAGACGTTGATGGTGTAGGGGTTGTGGCAGGCGACGCAGTTGAAGGTGCAGCCCTGCAGAAACAGCACGAACCGGTTGCCGGGTCCGTCGACCGCCGAGAACTCGATCCAGTCGTTGACCAGGCCCTTGACCGCAGCCGTCACGCCCGGACGAGCGGATCCAGCTCGATGGCCGTGACCCGCTTGACGGCCCGCGTGAGGACCGTGTGGTTCTCCTCGGCCGTCGCCGCGAGGTAGTCGGAGCCGTGCCGCGCGCCGTGCTCCCCGATGCCGACGAGGTCGGACTTGCGGACGAGGTAGCCGGTGATCCGGATGAACTCGTTCGACTCCAGGTTGAACGTGAAGTCGCGCATGCCGACGCCCAGCGCGCCGCGGATGATGTCCACCATGGCCCGCGGGTTGCGGGTCGCGGTCTCGTCCACGTGGAAGATGTCGCTGATGCCGGAGGGGAACAGCTTGTGGTGCGGAGCCACGATCGTGATGTGCTCGCGCATGCCCGGCTCGTCGCCGATGGGCAGGCGTGTGCCGGCGGTGGCGTCGAGGTCGAGATCGATGCCGCTCTGGCTGTGCAGGTAGGCGAAGCCGTCGCCGCCGGCGCAATACGGCAGCGGGCGCGCGGCCACGAGCTCGGCGATGCGCTCGGTGATGCGGTAGGACGCCACGTTGGCGGCGTCGTCGTGGCCGTAGCGGGCCTCCGGACGCCCCTCGCGCACCATGAGCTCGTTGACGCATTCCGCCAGTCCGAAGATGCCGAACATGGCCGAGAACCGGTCCAGGTCGACCAGCCCCTCGGTCGCGAGGAAGTGGGTGTCGAAGAAGCGGACGTACTCGACGAGGCTGCGGATCCGGGCCTCGCCCAGCTCGGAGGTCAGCTCGACCCAGTGGGGGAGGGCGTCGGCCAGGAAGGCATCCAGACCACCGGTGTGCCGCGCGACCGCCTTGGCCAGATTCAGCCGGACGAGCGTGTGGGCGCCGCCGCCGATCTTGAGGGAGTTGTAGCAGCTCACGGCTGCGTAACCCTCGCCGTGGTCGTCGGTCATCATCGGGTGGTTGACGAAGTGGGGCTTGCCGGTGACGAAGACGGTGCGGACGGCGTCCTCGATGAGGTCGTCGGGGGTGTCGTCGTCGACCTTGAGGGTGATGTTGGGCACGACCTGACGCAGCGAGCGCTCCACCCGCCAGATCGACCGGATCACGCGGCCGTCGCGCGGGCCCACGTTCGTATGCACGAAGGCGTCCGGCAGCAGGCGGTCGAGTTGGATCCAGAACAGGCGCAGCTTCGCGTCCAGCTCGTCGTCGGACAGCTCCGCCGGGACGAACCGCTCCAACAGCTTGTCGAGGTCGCCGACGTAGACGGGGTAGGTCGTCACCGAGGGCACGTGGCCGTAGAGGCAGGTGAGGAAGGACAGCGCCTCGTCCAGCGTCGTGGGCGGATCGAGCTCAAGCTGCCGGACGCCGACCTGCAGCGCCCGCTCGTAGTCGGGGAGCACGTAGCGGGGCGCTAGAGGCCGGTTGCCCTCGTACATGTCGCAGATCACCCGGTCGGCGAGGGCGGACGCGCAGGCGTCCGAGAGTTCGGGATAGGGGAGCGCGGACGCCGCCAGGCCAGCCAGCCGGCGGATCTTCTGGTCGTAGCCCAAGGCGGGGCTCGTCACGATGCCGTCGGCCTGTTCGACAAGGTCATTCCACTCCACGGGACCAAATTACGCGGTTCCCTGCCCCGACGCGAACCCGCCCCAGGTCACCGATTCATGACGGTGTGTGAAGAACTGAGCGACGTCTTGGCAAGTGGTATCAGCCCGTAACCACTCGTGGCGCTTCCGCGGGCTAGCATCGACCTGATGGGGTGGCGAGGACGCCTGCCCCCAAGGAACACAAGGAGAGAATTGTGCAGCTGAAGAAGCTTGCCGTTGCCGCGATGACCGCGGCAGCGCTCACCCTCGCCGCCTGCACCGCAGGTCCGGCCACGACCACCCCCGGCACGTCGGCCGCCCCCAAGGCCGGAATCAAGGTCGGCATGGCCTACGACGTCGGCGGTCGCGGGGACAAGTCGTTCAACGATGCCGCCGCCGCGGGCCTCGACAAGGCCAAGGCCGACTTCGGCATCGACATGAAGGAGGCTTCGGCCACCAACGGCGAGGCTGAGGCTGCCCGCGAGGAGCGGCTGCAGCAGCTCATCGACAACGGCTACACCAACATCGTGGCCGTGGGCTTCGCGTACGGGAAGTCGGTGGGCAAGGTCGCCAAGGCCAACCCGAACGTGAAGTTCGCCATCGTCGACGACGCGTCCGACGACAGCAAGGGCGCCAACGTCGAGCAGATGGTCTTCGCCGAGCACGAGGGCAGCTTCCTCGTCGGCGCCGCGGCCGCCCTCAAGTCGAAGAGTGGCCACATCGGCTTCGTCGGCGGCGTCGAGACCGACCTCATCAAGAAGTTCGAGGTCGGCTTCAAGGCCGGTGCCCTGGCGGTCAACCCGAACATCAAGATCGACTCCAAGTACCTCACCCAGCCGCCGGACTTCTCGGGCTTCAACTCGGTCGACAAGGGCAAGGCCGCGGCCGAAGGCATGTACCAGGGCGGCGCGGACATCGTCTACCACGCGGCCGGCGGCTCCGGCGGCGGCGTCTTCACCGCGGCCAAGGCGGCGGGCAAGCTCGCCATCGGTGTCGACTCCGACCAGGCCAAGACGGCCACCGCGGACGTGCAGGGCGTCATCATGACCTCCATGATCAAGAAGGTCGACGTGGCGGTCTACGACTTCGTCAAGACCGTCAAGGACGGCTCCTTCAAGGCCGGCATCAAGACGTTCGACCTCAAGGCCGGCGGCGTCGACTACTCCACCACCGGTGGCCAGGTCGACGACATCAAGTCCAAGCTGGAGGAGTACAAGCAGAAGATCTCCGCGGGCACGATCGTCGTTCCTGCCAAGTGATCTGAGGGCTGCGAAGAGCCGGAAATCCGGCTCCGAAAAACCCATGACAACGACCCGGGCGCTTTCCGCCCGGGTCGTTGCCGTGGTGGCTAGAGTGTCTGCCACGATGCGGCCGTCCGCACCGTAGGTCAATGAGACCTCCCGACAGGGAGCCGGACGAGGAGTGCCAGGTTGAGCAGCCCTATCCAGTCGCCACCCGCCCAGCTCGCGGTCGAGCTCAAGGGCATCACCAAGAGATTCGCAGGCGTCGTCGCGAACAAGGACATCGATCTGTCCGTGCGGCGCGGAACGATCCATGCCATCGTCGGAGAGAACGGTGCGGGCAAGTCGACGTTGATGAAGACGTTGTACGGCGTCCAGCAGCCCGACGAGGGCACCATCGCGATCAACGGCCAGCGCGTCGTCATGAAGACCCCCACCGAGGCGATCAAGCAGGGCATCGGCATGGTGTTCCAGCACTTCATGCTGGCCGACAACCTGACGGTGCTTGAGAACGTCGTGCTCGGGGCCGAGAAGCTCCACGGCATCGGTGACGCCGCTCGGGCCAAGATCCGCGAGATTTCGGACGCCTATGGGCTCGACATCGAGCCCAACGACCTCATCGAGCACCTCGGCGTCGGAGCGCGGCAGCGCGTCGAGATCCTCAAGGTCCTCTACCGCGGGGCCCGCATCCTGATCCTGGACGAGCCCACCGCCGTCCTGGTGCCGCAGGAGGTCACCGAGCTCTTCGACAACCTGCGCGGCATGAAGGACGAGGGTTTGACCGTCATCTTCATCTCGCACAAGCTGGACGAGGTGCTGAGCGTCGCCGACGACATCACCGTGATCCGCCGTGGCACGACGGTGGCGGCGGTCGACCCGAAGACGGTCAACGCCCGCCAGCTCGCCGAACTGATGGTGGGCTCGGAGTTGCCGTCGCCCGAGACCGAGGATTCGACGGTCACCGACCGCGTCCTGCTCGAGATCACCGACGTGACGCTCGCCGGCGGCCCCGGCCGTCGCGACGTGCTCGCCGGCATCGACCTGACGATCCACGCCGGCGAGATCGTCGGCATCGCGGGCGTCGAGGGCAACGGCCAGGCCGAACTCGTCGAGGTCATCATGGGGATGCGCGAACCCACCTCGGGGCGCATCCTGCTCGAGGGCACCGACATCACCGACTGGCCGGTCCGCCGCATCCGTGAGGCGGGCGTCGGGTACATCCCCGAGGATCGACACCGCCACGGCCTGCTGCTGGAGGCGCCGCTGTGGGAGAACCGCATCCTCGGCCACCAGACGCAGGAGCCGAACGTCAAGGGCCCGCTGGTCAACGCCAAGGACGCCAAGGCCGACACCGAGCGCATCGTGCGCGAGTTCGACGTGCGGACGCCGTCGATCTACGTCACCTCGGGTTCGCTGTCCGGCGGCAACCAGCAGAAGCTCATCATCGGCCGCGAGATGAGCCACAACCCCATCGTCCTCGTGGCCGCGCACCCCACCCGCGGCGTCGATGTCGGGGCCCAGTCGTCGATCTGGGACCTCATCAAGGACGCCCGCCGCGGCGGCTTGGGCGTGCTGCTGATCTCGGCCGACCTGGAGGAACTGGTCGGCCTGTCGGACACCATCCGCGTGATCCTGCGCGGCAAGCTGTCCGGCGAGTTCGACCCCGACGTCGTCACCCGCGAGGAGCTCGGATCGGCGATGACCGGAGCCCAGGACAAGGGCGCCCGCGCGTCCGGACAGGAGGCCCACGCATGAACCGGATCGACCCGAGGAAGCTCGCCCTCGCGGCGGCGGCTCCCGTGCTGGCGATCGTCGTCGCGCTGTTGTTCACCACGCTGATCCTCTTGGCGTCCGGCGACCCGGTGGGCGCGGTGTGGGCCCAGTTGTTCAAGGTCCCGCTCCCGCGGCAACTCGTCGCGATCGTCAACGCGGCCACCGTCTTGTACCTCTCGGCCGTCGCCGTGGCCATCGGGTTCAAGATGAACCTGTTCAACATCGGCGTCGACGGTCAGTACCGCGTGGCGTCGTTCGCGGCTGCGGTGTTCGCCGGCGCGCACTGGTTGCCGGGCTGGCTCAACATCATCGTGGCCATCCTGGTCGCGATGCTCACCGGGGCGCTCTGGGCGTTCATCGCCGGCATCCTCAAGGTGACTCGCGGCGTGAGCGAGGTCATCAGCACGATCATGCTGAACTACATCGCCACCTACCTGGTCGCCTTCCTGCTGAAGGGGGCGGCGGTCAAGGTGGAGGGCAGCAACGCCACCAGCACCGCGATCCTCGCCGAGGACTCCCGCGTCCCGAACATCGATGTGTCCGGCTTCGTCAACACGCCCCGCCAGGTATACGGCCTGGTGTTCCTGGCCATCCTGGTCGGCCTCGTCTACTGGTTCGTCGTCAACAAGACGCGGTTCGGCTTCGACCTGCGGGCCACCGGCGCCTCCGAGACGGCCGCCGTCGCCAGCGGCGTCCGGGTCAAGAAGATGGTCGCGACCTCCATGGTGCTCTCCGGCGCGGCTGCTGGCCTCGTCGGCATGCCCTTGCTGTTCAACCAGGACTACGCCTACGGCGACACGGTCCAGGCCGGGCTCGGGTTCGCGGGCATCGCGGTCGCGCTGCTCGGACGCAACCACCCCGTCGGCATGGCCTTCGCGGCCCTGCTGTGGGGCTACCTCGACCAGCTCAGCAACGGCCTGCAGATCAGCGCCGGCGTCTCCGACCGGCTGGTCCTCATCATCCAGGGAATCATCGTGCTCTCAGTGGTCATCGCCTACGAGGTCATGCGTCGCGCCGGTCTGCGGATGGAGCAGAGCCGGGTCGGGCGTGAAGAGTCGGCCAAGACCCCCGAGCCCAAGGTTGAGGCGGTGACGGCATGAGCAACGTCGCGGTGAAGCCGCAGGTGGCGGCGTCCGAATCGACACGCAAGCGTCCGCGCTGGCTGTGGCCTGCGATCTCTCTGGGCGCACTCGTGGTGCTCGCCACGGTCCGCGTCGTGACCGGCGCGCACGACATCGACTCCTCGGGCGCCCTCACGGCCGCGATCGGGCTTGCCATGCCGATCGTCCTGGCCGGTCTCGGCGGCCTGTGGTCGGAGCGTGCGGGCGTCGTCAACATCGGCCTCGAGGGCATGATGCTGCTCGGCACGTGGGGGGCCGCGTTCTTCGGCTACCACTACGGTCCGTGGGCGGGCATCCTCGGCGCGGTCGTGGTCGGCGTGGTCGCCGGCGCCATCCACGCGCTGGCCACCGTGACGTTCGGCGTGGACCACATCGTGTCCGGCGTGGCGATCAACCTGCTGGGCGCCGGCGCGGCGTCCTACCTGGCCGTGCGCACGTTCACCGACCTGCCCGGCGGCGGGCCGACCCAGTCGCCGCCGCTGGCGCAGCTGCCGTTCCTCAGCGTCCCCGGCGTGGGCGACGTCCTGCTGGAGCTGGAGAAGTCGCGCATGTGGCTGCTCGCGGACATCGCCTCGATCCTGCGGGCCGTGACGACCAACGTGAACGCGCTGACGGTGGTGGCGATCCTGCTGCTCGTCGGGTCCTGGTGGGTGCTCTGGCGCACCGCCTTCGGCCTTCGGCTGCGCGCCTGTGGCGAGGCGCCGCAGGCGGCCGAGACGCTCGGCGTCAACGTCCTCAAGATGAAGTGGGTTGCGGTGCTGGTCTCCGGCGCGCTGGCCGGCCTCGCGGGCGGCTTCCTCGTGCTCGTGGCCTCCAACCTCTACCGCGAGGGTCAGACGGGCGGACGCGGCTACATCGGCCTAGCCGCCATGATCTTCGGCAACTGGCGTCCGGGTGGCCTGGCCGCCGGTGCGGCGCTGTTCGGGTACACCGACGCGGTGCAGCTCCGCGGTGGCGGCGATGTCGTCCACGCGTACCTGCTGCCCATCGCGGTGTTCTTGGCGGTCTGGGGCGTCTGGCTGATCGTGAAGCGCGTCCAGGGCAAGTCGATCACCGGATCGCTGATTCGTCTCGGCCTGGCCGTCGCGGTGGCGGCGTGGTTCCTGCTGACCAAGACCGTGCCCAACGAGTTCACCTCCATGACCCCCTACATCGCCACCCTGCTGGTCCTCGCGTTCGCGTCCCAGCGGCTGCGCATGCCGGCGGCCGACGGGCAGGTGTACCGCAAGGGCGAGGCCAAGTGACCGGAGTCGACTTCGAGGCCCTGCGGGCTGCGGCGGTCGAGGCCAGCGCACGCGCCTACGCGCCCTACTCGGGCTACCGGGTGGGCGCGGCGGCGCTGGCCTCCGACGGCGCGATCCTGAGCGGTTGCAATGTCGAGAACGCGGGCTACGGAGTGGCGTTGTGCGCCGAGTGCGGTGTCGTCTCCGACCTGGTGCGGGGCGGCCACG
>CAYZXQ010000011.1:0-63914 GCA_964482465.1 uncultured Nigerium sp.
CCCTAGCCGCTCAGCGGTCCTTGTGGGGCGAGCCGAACATGATCTCGTCCCAACTCGGCACCGACGCGCGCCGCCGCCTGGGCGGCCGCTTCGCGGGGGCGGGCTCCTCGGGGGCATCGACGTCGTCCAGGAGTGCCAACTGCTCGGGCTCGTCGGGCGCAGGGGAGACCTCGGACGCCGCGGGTCCGGCGTCCGGCAGCACGCCGGTGAACTCCTCGCCGCCCAGGTCGCCCTCGACCTCGCCCTGCAGGGGGGCGTCCACGACCACCACGGCGGCGTTCGGGGCGGGAGCCGGCGGAGAGATGAGTCCGGCGTAAATCTTGACGGAGTCCTCGTCGAAGCTCGACAGCATGTCGTAGAGCACGTCGAGCTGCGAGGGCGGCTCGGCCTCCACGATGTCGTACACGCCGTCGACCTCGGCGAGTTCCGCCTCGCGGAAGGCGTCCTCGGTGTCGATGTCGTCGGTGTCCGCGGCGGGAACCTCGGGAGGCGTGGCGGGGCTCGCGACGGCGCGCACGAGCGCCAGGTCGTCGTCCACGAGCGTGGGGGCCGCCTGCTTGGTGGCGGGGCGGCGTCCGGGCTGGGGGCCGTGGGCCGAGGAATCCTCGCCGATGAGCCAGCGGGCATCGTCGTTGGCGGCGGTGGAGAACCGTCCGGTCTGCTCGTAGACGAAGCGTGCGGTGTGGTGGGCCGATCCCGACTCGTAGGCCACCTGAACCTGCCAGCGGCGGTCCTCGATCTTCCACGCGTCCCAGCGGACGGTCTCCGTGGGCACCCCGCGCGCGGCGAGGGCGTCCGTCACCGTGTTGCGCAGGGTGCGGTGCGAGGTGGTCTCGCCGCGGCGGCGGACGGGATGGGTCTGGGCGAGGCCGGCGACGTGCTCGCGTTCGGCGATCACGGGGGCGGCGAACGCCTGGATGCGATCCGCCGGCACCCCGGCCGCGCGCGCGACATCGTCGACGGACTCCCCGGCGCGAATCCGCGCCTGGATGTCCCTCGGTCTCAGTGCACTATCCATCTCGATCTCCAGTTGTCCGAGCCGTGCGCGGTCGCCGCGCAGGGCGGCGTTCAGCCGTTCGTCGGCCAGGAGTCGGATCTCCTCGCCGTCGTCGGTCACCACGATGAGGTGGTTCCCGTCGGGCGTCAGCCCCAGGGGCCGGGCAATGCGCATGGCTGGTGCGGTGTCTCCCCACGTGAAGCGATTGTGTCCACAACCTACAGGGTCGGCGCCACGATGGCCTCCGGGCCGCTCCGACCGAGGCTGAAAACGGGACATCGGCCGCGCACGTTTGCCGCTGTGTGATATGTATGCGGGCGCAACCCCCTGCTTGCACTGGAAGGAAACATGGCGACCGATTACGACGCTCCTCGGAAGACCGACGAGGAGAGCGAAGACAGCATCGAGGAACTCAAGACCCGGCGGAACGACAAGAACTCCGGGAAGGTGGACGAAGACGAGGTCGAGGCCGCCGAGGCGTTCGAGCTTCCGGGCGCGGATCTCTCCCACGAGGAGCTGACCGTCCGGGTCCTGCCACGGCAGGCCGACGAGTTCACCTGCGCGAGTTGCTTCCTGGTGAAGCATCGCAGCCAGATCGCGAAGGAGGCGGGCGGCCTGTTCTACTGCGTCGACTGCGCAGGCTGAAACGACCTCCACGCACACGTGAGCCACGCCGAGACCCGGCGTGGCTCACGGCGTTGTCGACGGACTACAGACGGAAATTGACGCTGCGGGCAGGGGCGGCCGTGCCGGAGTACTTCTCCCACTGCCGGGCCGCGAAGCGGTTCACGAACACCTGGGTGACCCCGAGCCCGACCGCGACGAGCAGCGCCCACGTCAGCGCGGTGCGCTGCGGGACCGCGGGATCGGCGAGGTCCGGGGGCTCCTCGCCGGTCACGACGCTCCAGGCGCCGTCCAGGCCCTTCTTGGCGACCAACGCCGTCAGGGCGGCGATGCCGCCGGCGTACAGGTTCCACACGATCTTCTGCGAGAGGTCCACGACGCCCCATCGTAGGTGGCCCGCGGGTCCGAGGCGATAGGTTGAGGCGGTGACCTATCGCGAACGCCTCCGCGCGCCCGTGTCGTACTGGATCATCGCGCTGGCGTTCGGCGTGTCCTTCGCGACCGCGGTCGGCTTCTACCTCGGTCCCTGGGTGGCCGTGGCGGCGGGACTGCTGACTACGGGCGGGATCGCCGCGTTCCTGCTCACGGTCGGTCACGTGGACGTGGAGGTCTCCGACGCCGGCGTCCGCGTGCGCGACGCGGTGCTGGAGTGGCCGTATCTGGGGTCGGTCCGGGTGCTGGACGCCGTCGAAACGCGTCGCCGCTTGGGTCCGGACGCCAACGCCGCGGCCTTCGTCGTGCAGCGGCCCTGGATCGGCGAGGCGGTCGAGATCGAGGTGAACGATCCGGCGGACCCGCATCCCTACTGGCTGGTGTCCTCGCGCACCCCGGCCGGACTCGCGGCGTCCGTCGAGCGGGCTCGGCCCCAGGCGGCGTCGTGACCGACGCCGACCGTCCGCGGGTGCTCGTCCGGCGGCTGGATCCGGGGATGCCGCTGCCGCGCTACGCGCGCGACGGCGACGCGGGCGCGGACATCGCGACGGCCGAAGATGTCGTCTTGGCCCCCGGACGCCGCGCCGTCGTGCGCACCGGACTCGCGCTGGCGCTGCCGCAGGGGTGGGCGGCGTTCGTCCATCCGCGCTCGGGGCTGGCGGCGCGCGAGGGCCTCACGATCGTCAACGCCCCGGGCACCGTGGATGCGGGCTACCGTGGCGAAGTGATGGTCTGCCTGCTCAACACCGACGCCGAGCGCCCGATCTCGCTGCGCCGCGGCGACCTCATCGCGCAGGTGGTCTTCCAACGCGTGGGACATGCCCAGTTCGACGAGGTGGGGGAGCTACCGTCGAGCCACCGCGGTGCGGGGGGGCATGGGTCCACCGGCGGGGTCAGCAGTTGGCGGTCCGCCGGGTCGCCCGTCGAAACGATCGAGGAGATGGATCAGTGATCTTTGGCCGCAAGGGACGCAGGGTGCTGGTGGACGACGCCGTCGCCGCGGAAGCGGCCGACGAACTGGACCCCGACGCCGAGGACATGGTCGAGGGTCTCGACGAGGTCGACGGCGAGTCTCCCGACGAGTTCGAAGACGACGACGAGGCGCCCGAGATCGATCCCCGCGAAGACGGTCCCTTCGACTACGACGAGGTCGACCTGGTGGACGACAAGGTCGAACGCCTGTCCTTCGGTCCGCTCATCGTCACGCCCTTCGATGGCCTGAACATCCAGCTCAACGGCGACGAAAGCACCGGCACGATCTACGCCATGCTCGCCATGTTCGAGAACTCCGGACTCGAACTCGCCCTCTTCGCGGCCCCCACGAGCGGCGGCCTGGCCCAGGAGCTGCGTGAGGACACCCTGGAGGAGGCGCTCCAGGGCGGAGGCTCCGCCGAGGTCGCCGCCGGGCCGTTCGGGCCCGAGGTGCGCCGCGTCATGCCCCTGGAGGGTCCCGAAGGCGAGCAGTTGTTCCACGTCTCGCGGATCTGGATGGTCGAGGGTCCCCGTTGGCTCCTGCGCGGCACGCTCATGGGCGCCGCCGGCATGACCGAGGGCGAGGACGAGCCGGCCGATGTCTTCGTGGAGTTCTTCCGCAACGTGGTCGTCCATCGCGACGACACCCCCCGCGTGCCGGGCGAGCTGCTCACGTTGGCGCTGCCCGAGAACGCCCAGGGCTAGGCCTTCCGTGGCGTTCGGGCGCCTCCGGGCCCTCGCGAGCCGGTTCGGGACGCCGACCCCGGCGACGGCGTTCGACGACAGCGCGCCTGCCGCCTCGGATCCGGCCTCGATCTCCGAAGCCCAGGACCGCACGTGCGTCCGGCTGCGGGGAACCATCGGAGCGCTGACCGTGCGCCCGCGGGGTCGGACGCCGTGGCTCGAGGCCGAACTCAGCGACGGCTCGGGTCGGGTGACCCTGGTGTGGATGGGCCGCCTCGATATCCCGGGCATCGACGTCGGGCGGGAACTCAGCGTCGAGGGGCGCATCGCCGCCGTCGACGGGGAGCGGCGCATCTACAACCCCCGCTACCAGTTGCTCTGAGCGCGATACCCCACCGCGCGCCGCACGGTGGCGTGGTCGAGGCGCCGCGGGGCCCCTCCGCGGCATCTGCGCAGGCAGCGCGTGGTTCAGCCCTCGTCGGCGGTGGCGCGCCTGCGGCGGGGTCCGGGGGACAGGACCTGCGCCAGCTCCTGTTCGTGCTCCTGGCTGGCGACGAACAGCAGTTCGTCGCTCGCGGACAGGGTGTCGTCGGGCTCGGGCGCCCGGGCGCATCCGTCGCGGACCACGGCGACGAGCACGGCGTCCCCGGGGAAGCGGAGGTCGCGGACGCGGCGTCCGACGGCCGGGGACGTCAGCGGCAGCCGCATCTCGACGAGGTTGGCGGTGCCCCCGCGGAAGCTGAACAGGCGCACCAGGTCACCGACCGTCACGGCCTCTTCGACGAGGGCGCACATGAGCCGCGGGGTGGACACGGCCACGTCCACGCCCCACATCTCGTCGAACATCCACTCGTTGCCGGGGTGGTTGACGCGGGCGACCGTCCGGGGGACGGCGAACTCGGTCTTGGCGAGCAGCGAGTGGACGAGGTTGGCCTTGTCGTCGCCGGTGGCCGAGATCGCGACATCGCACTCCTCCAGGCGGGCCTCGTCCAGGGAGTCGACTTCGCAGGCGTCGGCGAGGAGCCACTCGGCGTCCGGGACCGAGTCGGGCTTGATCGCGCTCGGGTCGCGATCGATGAGGAGGACCCGGTGCCCGCTCGCGAGCAGTTCGCGGGCGATAGAGCGGCCGACATTGCCGGCCCCGGCGATGGCTACGCGCATGGCAGGCCTCTCAGTCCTTCGTGGGTGGGGCGGCGAGGACCGCCTCGACGTGATCGACGCCCTCGTTGGTGACGGCGGCGTAGATGACGTCGCCGTCTTGGAGGAGCATCTGGGTCGTGGGGACGATGCCCTGCCCGAACCGGGTGAGGAACGGGATTTGGGCGCCGACGGCGTCCTGGATTGCGGCGATGGAGTTCCCGACCCACCCGGGGTGCGCCCGCACGAGGATGAGCCGGACCTGTCCGGACGGGTCGCGCCACTGCGGCTCCGATCCTTCCGGCATGAGACGGCGGAGGACCTGGTCGGTGGCCCAGCGCACCGTCGCCACCGACGGGATGCCGAGCCGCTCGTAGACCTCCGCGCGCCCCTGGTCGTAGATGCGGGCGACGACGTTGGTGACGCCGTAGGTCTCCCGGACCACCCGCGCGGCGAGGATGTTGGAGTTGTCGCCGCTGGAGACCGCAGCGAAACCGTTCGCCTCGCGGATGCCGGCGGCCTCGAGCACCCTGCGGTCGAAGCCCACGCCCGTCACGGTGCGACCGCGGAAGGACGGGCCGAGCCGCCGGAAGGCATCGGGATCGACGTCGATCACCGCGACGTCGTGGCCCCGGCGCTCCAGCGACCGGGCCAGCGCGCTGCCCACGCGGCCGCATCCCATGATGACGATGTGCACGCCGGCCTCCTCGCACCTCGGCTCCCGCTCCGTCAGCGGATCGTCGGTTGCTGGAGTCTATCGTCGCGCCTGGCCGCGCCGGGGTCCTCGGGTGCTCCACCCGGGTGCGGCGCGGGCAGCCGGACCGTCCGGAGAACGCATCGCCGCGTCTGGGCGGCCGTTGTCGGTCGGGACGGGCATCATGGTGGCGAACGTGCCCTACCAGCCGGCTCCCGGTCGGCACGCCACCCGCGGCCCTCCTGTGGCCGCCGGTGGGCGTGGCGACCGTCGGGGCCTTCACCGTCCCCGCGGGAGCCCATCGTGACCAGTGACGCCATCACCACTTCCGGGACGCTCGCCGTCGGCGACGTGATCGGTCCGCTCGTGGTCGGCCCGGTGGCCCACGGCGGGCACTGCGTCGTCCGCCACGAGGGCCGGGTGCTGTTCGTGCGGCACGTGCTGCCCGGCGAGACGGTCCGGGTGCGGATCACCGCGATCGCCGCTCGGCACGCGTTCGCGGACGCCGTGGCGATCGATCGTCCGGCTGCCGAGCGGGTCGTGCCAGCCTGCCCCGTGGCGGGGGAGTGTGGCGGGTGCGACCTCCAGCACGCCACGCCCGCCTTCGCACGCGAACTCAAGCGGCGGGTGGTGGCCGAGCAACTGCAGCGGCTGGCCGGGTGGGAGTGGGAGGGGCGGGTCGAGGCGGTGACCCCGGACGCCCTCGGGTGGCGGACCCGCATGCGTTATCACGCCGGTCCGCAGGGGTGGGGCATGCGCGCCCATCGCTCGGACGCCGTCGTGCCGCTCCCCCCACAGGGGTGCCGACTGGCCGTGCCCGCGCTCGCGCGTCCGCGGGGGGCCGTGGGGGTGGCGTCCGCGGACGGCGTCCGTTGGGACGCGGCGGGCGGGTCGGAGGTGGTGACCGAGCGGGCCGCGGGCCGGACATGGCGCGTGGCGGCGTCCGGATTCTGGCAGGTCCACCCGCAGGCGGCGGACACCCTCGCCGCGGCGGTCCTGTCCGGGCTGGCGCCTCGGGCGGGCGAGCGCGCGCTGGATCTGTACTGCGGCGTCGGGCTCTTCTCGGGGGTGCTCGCGGACGCCGGCGTGACGGTCCGCGGCATCGAGGGGGATCGGCGGGCCGTGGCCTTGGCGCGCCGCAACGTCCCGGAGGCCGAGTTCGCGTGCGGCCCGGTGGAGGCGCTGGTGCGGCGGGAGCGCCGACCCTACGACCTCGTCGTGCTCGACCCGCCGCGGGTGGGGGCGCGGCGTCCGACGATGGAGGCCGTGGCCGCGCTGGCGACGCGCCGGATCGCCTACGTGGCGTGCGACCCGGCCGCGCTGGCGCGCGATCTCGCCACGGCGTCCGAACTCGGCTGGGAACCCGCCTCGGTGCGGGCCTTCGACCTCTTCCCGTCCACGCATCACGTCGAGTGCGTGGCGATCCTGGAGCCGCGATGAAACGGGCGGTGGAGCCGCGATGCCCGGTGCGTCCGGAGGATCGGTGCTCGTTGTGTCAGCCCGGCGCGACCGGGCCTCAGGACTGCGGGCTGGTCTACCTCACGATGGACGATCCCGAACTGCGGGCGCTGTATGCGGAGCAGGTGGCGCGGCGGCGGGACGGTGTCTCGACAAGGGCGCAGCGGTACGACTAGACATATGGTCAAGAGGCCCAACTAACGGTAGTATCTCGATGTCGAGATACCCCTCATTCAACGTCGAAACAAGGAGTGGAGCACATGAGCGTCAACAGTTTCGGGGCCAAGAGCACGCTGGACGTGGGCGGGACGCAGTACGAGATCTTCAAGGTGGACACCGTTGAGGGTTCCGAGTCGCTGCCGTACAGCCTGAAGGTGCTCCTGGAGAACCTGCTGCGTACCGAGGACGGCGCGAACATCACCGCCGACGACATCAAGGCGCTGGGCGCCTGGGTGGCGGACTCGGAGCCCGACAAGGAGATCCAGTTCACGCCGGCGCGCGTGATCATGCAGGACTTCACCGGCGTCGCCTGCGTCGTCGACCTCGCCACC
The DNA here is from genome assembly GCA_964482465.1 of uncultured Nigerium sp. Lineage (GTDB taxonomy): Bacteria > Actinomycetota > Actinomycetes > Propionibacteriales > Propionibacteriaceae > Propioniciclava. The sequence goes on from CAYZXQ010000011.1 coordinate 7,550, forward strand.
ATGCGTCAGGCCGTCGCCGACCTCGGCGGCGATCCCGCCACCATCAACCCGCTCGCGCCGGCCGAGATGGTCATCGACCACTCCGTCATCGCCGAGTACTTCGGCACGGCCGACGCGCTGGCCAAGAACGTCGACGTCGAGTACCAGCGGAACAACGAGCGCTACCAGCTGCTGCGTTGGGCGCAGACCGCGTTCGACGAGTTCAAGGTCGTACCCCCGGGCACGGGCATCGTGCACCAGGTCAACATCGAGAACCTCGCCCGTGTCATCTTCCCGCGCACCGTCGACGGCGTGCTCCAGGCCTACCCGGACACCTGCGTGGGCACCGACTCCCACACCACCATGGTCAACGGCCTCGGCGTCGTCGGCTGGGGCGTGGGTGGCATCGAGGCCGAGGCGGCCATGCTCGGCCAGCCGATCTCCATGCTGATCCCGCGCGTGGTGGGCTTCAAGCTGTCCGGCAAGCTCAACGACGGCGTGACCGCCACCGACCTGGTCCTCACGATCACCGACATGCTCCGTCAGCACGGCGTGGTCGGCAAGTTCGTCGAGTTCTACGGCCCCGGCGTGTCCCAGGTGCCGCTGGCCAACCGCGCCACCATCGCCAACATGTCGCCGGAGTTCGGCTCCACCATCGCGGTGTTCCCGATCGACTCCAAGACCACCGACTACCTGCGCATGACCGGCCGCACCGAGGATCAGATCGCCCTGGTCGAGGCCTACTGCAAGGAGCAGGGCCTGTGGCACGACGACGATCGCGAGCCGCGGTACTCCGAGTACATGGAGCTCGACCTGTCCACGGTCGTCCCGAGCATCTCGGGCCCGAAGCGTCCGCAGGACCGCATCGTCCTGGCCGAGAGCAAGGCCAAGTTCACCGCCGCGCTGCCGACCTACACCGACGACGTGGCGAAGTCCGCTCCGGTCACGCTGGCCGACGGCCGCTCGTTCGACCTCAAGCACGGCGCGGTCACCGTCGCGGCGATCACGTCCTGCACCAACACGTCCAACCCGTCGGTCATGTTGGGCGCCGCCCTCGTGGCGAAGAAGGCCGTCGAGAAGGGACTGAAGGCCAAGCCGTGGGTGAAGACCACCGTGGCCCCCGGCTCGAAGGTCGTCACCGACTACTACGAGAAGTCCGGGCTGCAGGCCTACCTCGACCAACTCGGCTTCAACACCGTCGGCTACGGCTGCGTGACCTGCATCGGCAACACCGGCCCGCTCATCCCCGAGGTCAGCAAGGCGATCAACGAGAACGACATGGCCGTCACCGCGGTGCTCTCGGGCAACCGCAACTTCGAGGGCCGGATCAGCCCCGACGTCAAGATGAACTACCTGGCGTCCCCGCCGCTGGTCATCGTGTACGCCCTGGCCGGCACCATGGACATCGACCTGGCCCGTGACCCGATCGGTCAGGACGCCGACGGCAACGATGTCTTCATGGCCGACATCTGGCCGACCACCGAGGAGATCGAGGCGGTCGTCAACGGCTCGATCAGCGCCGAGATGTTCTCCTCGCGGTACGCCGACGTCTTCAAGGGCGACGAGCGGTGGCAGGGCCTGGAGACCCCCGAGGGCAACCTGTTCGCGTGGGACGACGCGTCGACCTACATCCGCCGTGCGCCGTACTTCGACGGCATGCCCGCCGAGCCGGTCCCGGTGACCGACATCTCCGGCGCCCGCGTGCTGCTCAAGCTCGGCGACTCGATCACCACCGACCACATCTCGCCGGCCGGCTCCATCAAGGCCGACGTGCCCGCGGGCAAGTACCTGGTCGACCGTGGCGTCGAGCGTCAGGACTTCAACAGCCTCGGCAGCCGTCGCGGCAACCACGAGGTCATGATCCGCGGCACCTTCGCCAATGTGCGCCTGCGCAACCAGGTCGCGCCCGGCACCGAGGGCGGCTACACCCGCAACTTCCTCAAGGAGGGTGGCCCCGTCGAGTTCGTCTACGACGCCTCGATGGAGTACCAGGACGCCGGCGTCCCGCTGGTCGTGCTGGCCGGCAAGGAGTACGGCTCCGGTTCGTCCCGCGACTGGGCGGCCAAGGGCACGACCCTGCTGGGCGTCAAGGTCGTCATCGCTGAGAGCTACGAGCGCATCCACCGCTCGAACCTGATCGGCATGGGCGTCATTCCGCTGCAGTTCCCGGCGGGCGAGTCGGCCGACTCCCTCGGCTTGGACGGCACCGAGATCTTCGACGTCGTCGGCATCGAGGAGCTCAACGCGGGCACCACGCCGAAGACGGTGAAGGTCAAGGCCACCAAGACCGACGGCTCGGTGGTGGAGTTCGACGCGGTCGTCCGCATCGACACCCCAGGTGAGGCGGACTACTACCGCAACGGCGGCATCCTGCAGTACGTGCTGCGCCAGTTGCTGAAGAAGTGATCCAAGGCGTGGGGGCCGGGGCTCGATGAGTCCCGGCCCCCACGGCCGTCCGCGGACAGTTCGGTGCAGCGAATCGTGCCGCGCCGGCGAGTACCCTCGCCTTCGTGGACGAGGGAGTGAGGCTCAGGGTCCGGGAGTCCCCGACGGGGGGCTCCCGGATCGCGTTCGGGTACCTGGGCTCGTTGCTCGGGCTGGTGCTGGTGGGATTGGTCCTGGTGACCTTGTCGCCGCTGGCACCGGTGGTGTGTGGCGACGTCGACGACATCTACTGCGTGGTCGGCTGGTCGACCGCGGCGGCGCTGATCGGGCTGGTGCTGGGGGCGGCGCTGGTGGCGTGGGTGCTGCGGCTCGGGTGGGAATGGTGGGCGGTGGTGGCCGCCGTGGTGGTGCTGGCGCCTCTGGTGGTGGATAGCGTGCCGAGCGTCGTCGCTGGGATCCTGGGGGTTCTGACCCCGGGTCTGGCCGGCGCTGCCACCTGGAGCGGGCCGCGGCGTCCGGCGTGGCGTCCGTGGGCGATCGGTGTGGGAGCCGTGGGGGCGCTGGCGGTGGGGGTGGCCTCGATCCTCGTCTGAGGGGTTGACCGTTTCGAACATCTGTCCTAATATCGAACATGCGTTCGATGGAGGTGGATGTGATGACCGTGCCGACCCAACGCAGGCTGTTCCACCCGCCGGTGAGCGAGCGACGCCCGCCGCGTGCCGAGGCGTCCGGCGCCCCGGGTCGCTGGCTGCCTCGGGATGCGCCGCGGACGGCGCTCTACACCCCGGCGGGGTGGCCGGACGCCGTCCTGCCGCCGGGTGCGCCCGGGTGGGAGCAGACCGCAGCCGGTTTTCTGCTCGACTGCTGCCCGGCCGACTACCGGGCCTACGGCGTCCTGCGGCGTCACCCCATCGTGTTGGCCCGCTTCGCCGCCGAGTTCGTGGAGTCGCAGGTGCGGGCCTGTCGGGACGGCCTGAGCGGGGCGCGGGCGTCCCTGGGGGAGGTGGTGTCTCCCGATGTGGTGGAGCAGGCGACGCTGGCCTGGCAAGAGCAGGCGGCGGCGCTGCGCCGGATCCGGCGGGAGGTCGCCCTCGTCGAAGAGGCCTTGCGGGGCAAGGTCTTCATCCGCAAGCTGTGACGAACGGCCTACAATCGCCGCATGTCGCTGCTTGAGGGAATCGCCCATCCGCACGATCTGCGTGCCCTCACCCCCCAGCAGCTTCGGCAGCTCGCCGACGAGATCCGCTCGTTCCTCGTCCGGCACGTGAGCCGCACCGGCGGACACCTCGGCCCCAACCTGGGCGTCGTCGAGCTGTCGATCGCACTGCACCGGGTTTTCGACAGCCCGCGCGATCCCATCGTGTTCGACACCGGGCACCAGAGCTACGTCCACAAGATCCTGACAGGGCGCCAGGCGGGCTTCCCGCAGTTGCGGCAGAAGGGCGGGCTGGCGGGCTATCCGGCGCGCGAGGAGTCCGAGCACGACTGGGTCGAGAACTCCCACGCCTCGACGTCGCTGTCGTGGGCTGAGGGGCTCGCGCAGGCGTTCCGGATGCGCGGCGAGGATCGGACCGTCGTCGCGGTGATCGGCGACGGCGCGTTGACCGGGGGCATGGCCTGGGAGGCGCTCAACAACATCGCCGTCGAGGACGACCTGCGCCTCGTCGTCGTCGTGAACGACAACGGGCGCTCCTACACGCCGACCGTCGGCGGGGTGGCGACGCACCTGTCCTCGCTGCGCACCGACCGGCGCTACGAGGAGACGCTCAAGGCCATCAAGCAGCGCGTGCGTTCGGCGCCCGTCGTCGGCGGACGGCTCTACGACGTGCTGCACGGCTTCAAGGCGGGCGTGAAAGACGTCCTGGCGCCCCAGGGGCTCTTCGCCGATCTCGGCTTCAAGTACTTGGGTCCCATCGACGGCCACGACCTCGGCATGATCGAGCGCGCGCTGGACCAGGCCAAGAACTACAAGGGCCCGGTGATCGTCCACTGCCTCACCCAGAAGGGCAAGGGTTTCCGTGCGGCGGAGGAGAACGAGGAGGATCGCTTCCACGCCGTCGGCCGGATCGACGAAGAGACCGGCGAGCCGCTGGCCGACACGTCCCGGCGCACCTTCACGCGCACCTTTGCCGAGGAGTTGGTGCGCCTCGGCGAGCAGGATTCGACCATCGTCGCCATCACCGCGGCCATGCTGCATCCGACCGGTCTGGCGCCGTTCTCCGAGGCTTTCCCCGACCGCACCTTCGATGTCGGCATCGCCGAGCAGCACGCCGTGACCTTCGCCGCCGGGTTGGCCGCGGGTGGGCTGCACCCCGTCGTCGCCCTCTATGCGACGTTCCTGAATCGTGCGTTCGACCAGGTCCTCATGGACGTGGCGCTGCATCGCCAGGGCGTCACGTTCGTCCTGGATCGGGCGGGCATCACCGGTCCCGACGGCGCGAGTCACAACGGCATGTGGGATCTGTCGCTCATGGGCTTGATTCCCGGCCTCCAGCTCGCGGCGCCGCGCGACGGCCAGCGCCTGATCGAGGCTTTGGGTCGGGCGGTGACGGTGGCGGACGCCCCCACGCTCATCCGCTATTCCAAGGAGGCCCTGCCCGATCCGATCCCCGCGGTCGGCCGCCACGGCGATGTCGAGTTGCTGGCCACGCGTCCGGACGCCCGCGTCCTGCTCGTCGGCTACGGCGCGTTCGCCGAGGTCGCGGTGGAGGTCGGTGTCCGCCTCGACCGGCAGGGGATCGCGGCGACCGTCGCGGACCCGGTGTGGGCCCTACCCGTCAGCGCCGACCTCGTGGATCTGTGCGCCCAGCACGACCTGGTCGTCACGCTCGAGGACGGTGGGCTGGCCGGCGGACTCGGCACGCGGGTTGCGCTGACCCTCGCGCAGGCCGGCGTGGCGACGCCGGTGCATCCGGTGGGAGTGCCGCAGCGCTTCCTCGCCCACGCCTCGCGCCCTGAGGTGTTGGAGGAGTTGGGGCTCACCGCGCAGGCGATCTCCCGCTCCGTGGTCGAACTCGTCTTGCGCGAGACCGAGCCGGCGCGCGCCTGAAGCCGCGTCAGAGCAGCGGCGCGAGCACGGGCGCGACGAGCCCGCGCTGCCACGGCCGGACATCCAGCGCGGCCAAGAAGGCGTCCACCCCCGCCACCGAGGCATCCGTCGGTGGCTGCCACGCGAGGCGACGGACGGCGTCCGGAGACACCAGGTTCTCCGTCGGAAGCTCCAACTCCTCGGCGAGCGCCATCATCGCGGGCCGGACGCGGTTCCAGCGCTCGAACTCGTCGGGGTGGCGGTTGGCCCATGTGCGGGGCTGCGGCGGCCCTTCCGGGGCGGCCTTGAGCGGCGGCAGTTGCGCGCGGGGCAGCGCCAACGCCCGCTCGAGGGCGTCCAGCCACTCGGCCTCGTAACGGGCGGCTCCGCGCCACGTGAACCCCTTGACCTGGCGCAGCAGGTCGCGGCTGGGGCGCGCGGTCTTGTCGGCCTCCAGGCGCACGGCAACCTCGGTGATGGCCCGGTCCGGCAGCAGGCGTCCGGGCGCGCGGTCGTGGGTGCGGGCGAGGTCGTCGCGGGCGGTCCACAGCTCGCGGACGATCGCCGCCCCGCGCGAGGTCCGCAGGTCGTGCAGCCCGGCGGTGCGCCGCCAGGGATCTTCGCGGCGCCGCGGCGGATCGCCCGCGTGCTCGGCCAGCCAGGCGAACTCCTGCTCGGCCCACGGTGCCTTGCCGGAGTCCTGGAGCCTCGCGGCCACCCAGTCCCGCAGCGGGACGAGGAGTTCGACGTCGAGCGCCGCGTAGGTCAGCCAGTCCGACGGCAGCGGACGCCGCGACCAGTCGGACGCCGAGTGTTCCTTCAGCAGTGTCTTGCCCAGCGCCACCTCGGTCAGCGCCCCCAGCGACACCCGTGGCAGGCCCAGCAGCCGGCCGCCCAACTCGGTGTCGAAGAGCCTTCGCGGCACGAGGCCGACCTCGGCGAGGCAGGGGAGATCCTGCGTGGCGGCGTGGACGATCCACTCCGCATCCCCCAGGGCGTCGGCCAGCCCGGACAGGTCGGCCCGGTCGGCGTCCGTCTCCAACGCGACGGGGTCGAGCAGGTGCGTCCCCCCGCCGACCCGCCGCAGTTGGATCAGGTACGCCTTGGCGCTGTAGCGGAACCCTTGGGCTCGCTCGGTGTCGACGGCGACGGGGCCGGACGCGGCGGCGAGCGCCTGCGTCGCGGCGGCGAGGGCGGCCGGGGTGTCCACGACGGGCGGGACGCCCTCGGCGGGGACAGCGACGAGCTCGGGAGCGGCCGATTCGGAACTCATCGGCGCCACGCCGCCGGACGTCGCTGCGGCATCGCGACGACGCCTTCCGGCAGGGGCGGGAGCCCCGCGATCATGCAGAGGAGGTCCTGCCAGGCGCGCACGTGCGGGGCGATGTCGGGACCGCGTCCGATGAGGGGGGTCCACGACGCGCGGATCTCGACCTCGGCGCGGTTCGGCTCCTCGGCCATCGACCCGAAAGACTGCGACGACACCGAGGTCACGGTGCCGCTCGGGGCCGTGTAGGGGGCGGCATGACGCGTCAAGGCGTCCTCCAGCCAGGACCAGCCCACGGCGGGCAGTAGGGGATCGGTGACCATCTCGGAGTCGACGGACGCCCGTGCGTACGTGACGCAGCGGAACGTGCCCTCCCACGCCGGATTGCCGTCGGGGTCGTGCAACAGCACCAGCCGGCCGTTGCCGAGTTCGCTGTCGCCGACGCTCACGTCCGCGCCGACCGCGACGGCGAAGGGGGCGATGCGCTGGGGCGCGGGTATCTCCTCGATGTCGAGCTCGGGACGCCACGACATCGCCCAGACGGCCCCCACCGTGTCATCGAACAGGCGCGACGCCTGGATGCTGCTCCCCACGTCCGACAGGGTAGGCGCGGCGTCCGCGTGCGTGCGGGAGCCGCGCCGACCGCCTGCTCACTCGGGGGTTGGCACGTGCACGAGGCAGATCGAGTTGATGCAGTACCGCCGGTCGGTCGGGGTGTCGTAGCCCTCGCCCTCGAAGACGTGTCCGAGATGGGAGTCGCAGGTCGCGCACCGCACCTCGACTCGTGGGCGTCCCGGCAGGGAGGTGTCGCTCAGGTAGCGGACGCGGTCGGCGGCGGCGGGCGCGAAGAAGGACGGCCAGCCGCAGTGGGAGTCGAACTTCTCCGTCGAGGTGAACAACTCCGCGCCGCACGCCTTGCAGAGGTACGTGCCGGGCTCGCGGGTCGTGGTGTAGCCCCCCGTCCCGGGCGGTTCGGTCGCTGCCTCGCGCAGGACCGCGAACTCTCCTGGCGTGAGGCGGCGGCGCCACTCCTGGGGGGTCAAGGCGACGGCGGGGCGGTACGGCTCGCTCATGGGCGCTCCTTGGGTCGGGGCAGGCACGTCGCGAGTTTGGCAGCGAACGCGCGGTAGAAGTCGTGGTTCTTGATGTAACCCAGGTGGGTGTCGTTGGGATTCCCGCGGAACGTCACGTCGGTGTCGAAGGCGCGAGGGAGGCGTCCGTCGATGGGGAAGCTCAAGACATCGCCGGAACTCCATGCGTTCCACAGGAACCCCACGCGCTCCTCGAAGGGGACGCGCGGGGGACGTCCGTTGCCCAACTCGATCTCCAGGTCGAGGAAGAGCCCGAGTTGGCCGCCGCCGGAGCACCAGAAGTCGACGCGGGCGGCGTCCGCGAGCCACGGCGGACCGAACGCCGTGAGCGCGTCGTAGAGCACCTCGGTGCCCATGCTGTGGGTGAACGCCACGAGCGGCTCGTGACGGGCGAGGGCGTCCCGGCGGCAGGCGGCGAGGACGTGCAGCGTCCGCAGCATGATCGGCCCCGGCTCGTCTGGGGTGCCGCGTCCGGCCAGGTACCCCAGGACGTCCCCGCCCCACACCGGCAGCGCCGCCTCGTAGGGGCGCCGGACGCCGCGCAGCAGCGCCCGCCGGTTGCGGCGCTCGCGGGCGGCCAGGCCGAGCCGGAGGGCGCCGAGCCGGGTCCCGAGGCCGGGGTTGCGCTCGACGAGTCGCGCCTGGACGCGGCCGAGCAGCGCGTCGTCCTGCTCGTCGACGGGCACGTGGGCCAGGGCCGACCGCAGCGTCGGGTCGTCGAGGACATCGGACGCCGCGGCGACGGCGTCCGCCCACAGCGGCGGATCCAAGACGGAGATCAGGTGGTCTTCGAGGGCCTCGGCGAGCCGGTCGCGATCGGCATGGGCGAGATCGACCGAGCCGTCGAGGGGGAGGAGCGCGGGCGTCCGGTCGCCGGGCGGCGGCAGGCCGAGGTCGCCCCAGTAGACCCGAGTGATGAGCACGTCCTCGGGCGCGTTCGCGTCCAACACCGGCGCGATATGGGTGCGCAGCGAGGCGCGGATCTCGTCCCAGGCCTGGGCGTCGAGGGCGAGGGGAGGCGCGTCGCCGTCTTCGCGGACGGCGATCCCGTGGATGTACATGATCGGCATGCCTTCCTCCTCTCGGTTCGAGCCTAGACTCGCGCCATGACAAAGAAGAAGGAGGGCGGGCAGCGCCTGTCGGAGCTGCTGCGCGCCCCGGCCGGTGCCGTCGACGTCACCGCCCTGGACACCAACAGCGCCCCCGGCTACCCCGGCGAGGGCAAGGAGGACGCCGAGGCGCGCCGCGCCGCGCTGGTCCCGATTCTCGGCGACCTGCAGGAGCGGCTGTACGCGCAGGGCCGGTCCAATCCGGAGACCGCCCCGCGTCTGCTCGTCGTGCTGCAAGGGCTCGATACGTCGGGCAAGGGCGGCGTCATGCGGCACGCGGCCGGGTTGGTGGACCCGCAAGGCCTGCAGCACACGGCCTTCAAGGCACCGACCGCGGAGGAGCGCGCTCACCACTACCTGTGGCGTATCGAGAACGCTCTGCCCGGCCCGGGCATGATCGGGTTCTTCGACCGGTCCCACTACGAGGACGTGCTGGTCGTGCGGGTGGAGAACCTCGTGGCGCCCGAGGTGTGGGGGCAGCGCTACGACGAGATCAACGCGTGGGAGGAGGGGCTGGTCGCGAAGGGGTTCACCCTCGTGAAGTGCTTCCTGCACATCGGCGCCGACGAGCAGAAGAAGCGGCTGCTGGAGCGCGTGGAGAATCCCGAGAAGTACTGGAAGTACAACCCGGGCGATCTGGCGACACGCGCCAAGTGGGCCGACTACGAGGCGGCGTACAACGCGATCCTGACGCGCTGCAACCCCGACCACGCCCCGTGGTACGTGATTCCAGCCGACAAGAAGTGGTACAAGGACTGGGCGGTCGCGGAACTGATGCGCGAGAAGCTCGCCGATCTGAACCTCGAGTGGCCGGCCGCCGAGTTCGACGTCGCCGCGGAGATCGAGCGCGTCAAGCGCTCCTGAGTCAGGCGGACCGGAACAGATCCGCCTCGTCGTCGCCGATGGCCTGCTCGCCGAAATCGAGCAGGTCCATCGCGGCGAAGGCGTAGCGCGCGAGGACCAGGTCGAACACCTCGCGGGCGGCACCGACCGGCTCCGACACCGCGACGGCCCCGCACCGCAGCGCGAGTTCGACCTGCGCCAGGTGCAGCGCGTCGGGAGCCAGGAAGAACGAGCCGACCGCGATGTGGCGGCGTCCCTGCGCCCGGAGCCCCTGGATCGCCTGGGCAACCGACGGGCCACTGCCGTCGGCGACGGCGGTGAGGCAGGGGAGACGGTGGTGCGTCGACCACTGGCGGGCGCGGCGGGCCAGCAGGGCCGAGCCGCGCACGTCGCCGGTGCTGGCGGAGGAGAGCACGAGCCCGTCGAGTTCGAGGATGCGGGCGGCCGTGAGAGCGGCGCGCAGGCGGGCGTCCAGGATGGTGAGGAGTTGCGCTTCGGGGCCGACCGGCCGGGCGACGGTGACGCACAGGTCGGGGTGCGCCGCGCGGGCCTCGCGCGCCAGGAGGTGGATCGCCGGGTCCGCCTCGATCGCGTGGGTGACGTCGAGCGGGACCAGCACGGCCTCGCGGACGCCGGCGCGGGCCAGTCGGTCGAAGATCTGGGGGCCGGTCGGGGCACCCTCGCCGAGGAAGCAGCCGTGGATCGACAGTTCGGGGCGAACCATCTGGAGCCCGTGCCTGAGCGCGTGGGTGACCTGGACGACGCGCGGGTCACTAGAGCCCGGCGCCACCATGACGAGCGCTGGTGCGGTCATGCCGTGCCTTTCCTGTCCTGCCGGATGACGGGCTCCGTTGCCGAGTCGTGATGACCAAATCTAAGCGTGTTAACAAGTGAAGGCGCAACACGAACCGCCACGATGTGGCGCAACAGTCCGCATGTCGAGATTCCGCGCTCAGGGGCGGGCCCGGAACACCCGATCCAGCGTCTGGAGGGTGCGCGTGGTGGACGCCGAGCGGTAGCGCGGTCTGGCTAGCAGCCGGGCGAGCGGGTCGGTCGTGGATGCGCCGCGGGGGCACGTCCAGATCAGGACGCCGTCCCCCAGGTCGACCGGCTGGGGTCGGTCGAGGGTGGCAGCGGCGGCGAGCAGATGGGCGCACGCGTCGGCGTCCGACCACAGGGTCGCGTAGGTGTGGACATCGGGGAGGTCGCCGGGGAATGGCGAGGCTCTGAGGATCTCGCCCACCGCCTCCTGGGCCAGGACGACCACGAACGCCTCGTAGCCGAAGGCTGTCCGGAGGGCGGCTTCGGCATCGCTCTTGAGGCGCGCTGCGCGCAGGGACGTCTGGACGACGGCGTTGCCCGAGGCCCCCACGGTCGCGACGCCCTCGATGCCCGGCACGGACGCCAGCGTGGCGCGCAGGTCCGCCGAGCGCACAGTGATGCCGTTCACGTTCACGCCGCGCAGGAAGACGACGAGGTTCCCCGGTCCCATCCGCGCAGGCTAGCAGCGGCGTCCGCGACCCGCCCGGGTGGGCGGCCGGCCGGAGAACACAACACCCGCCGGAGCCTGGACGATGCCTGCTCGCGGCGGGTGCTGCGTGGTGGGCGATACTGGGTTCGAACCAGTGACCTCTTCGGTGTGAACGAAGCGCGCTACCGCTGCGCCAATCGCCCTCGCGGCCCACCAACTTAGCCGATATCCGCGCCGAACGCACATCGAGCGGTCGTCGCGGGCCGGTTTGGCGAATGCCCGCGGTCTCGTCTATGGTTGACCCCGCGCCGGACGGGGTTCCGGAAGGCGCGATGCGGACGTGGCTCAGCTGGTAGAGCATCACCTTGCCAAGGTGAGGGTCGCGGGTTCGAATCCCGTCGTCCGCTCGGAGAGGGTCTCGTACCTCGGGGCCGGTTTCCCCGGTGGAGTGGCCGAGAGGCGAGGCAACGGACTGCAAATCCGTGTACACGGGTTCAAATCCCGTCTCCACCTCGGGCGGTTGGCGCAGTTGGTAGCGCGCTTCCCTGACACGGAAGAGGTCATCAGTTCAAGTCTGGTACCGCCCACCATGAACGGCCTGGTCGATGTGACCGGGCCGTTTCTCATGGAAGGACGTGCCGGATGTCGTGGGTCGAGATCGCGCTGCTCGCGGTGGGCCTGTCGATGGACGCCTTCGCCGTGTCGGTCGGCAAGGGGCTGGCGATGCGGCGGCTCAACCTGGGTCAGGCGTCCGCGCTAGCGCTCGCGTTCGGCTTCTTCCAGGGGTTCATGCCCTTGATCGGCTGGTTGGTCGGCTCGCGCTTCGCCGAACTGATCACCGCATTCGACCACTGGATCGCCTTCGGTCTGTTGGCGCTCATCGGCGGCAAGATGCTCTGGGAGGCCGTGTGGGGCGACCCGGACGGTCCCGAGACGCCGGCGGACGCCCGCCTGCCGCTGCGCGAACTGCTCGTCCTTGCGGTGGCCACGTCCATCGACGCCTTGGCGGCGGGCGTCGGCTTCGCCTTCCTCGACCTGAACATCTGGCTCACGGTGGCGACGATCGCGGTGATCACCGGTGCGTTGTCGTTCGTGGGCGTCGCGGTGGGCCACCGGTTCGGGGCAGCCTTCGAGCGGCCTGCCGAGTTCGTCGGCGGGGTGATCCTGATCGGCATCGGGGCGAAGATCCTGCTCGAGCATCTGGGAATCCTCGTCTTGTGAGGCCACGGCGACCTCATCGCGAGATCGGGCCACGAGCGTCGTCGAGCACCGGGGCCTGCTGGCCCAGGCGAGCCCGTCGGGCGTTCGTCACCAACGGGCCCGCGACCCCCACCGGCTAGAGTCCGCTGCATGACAGGTCATACCTCCGACCCCCTCGTCATCCTCGATCGGGTCGAGCAGGCGCACGCGGGCATCGCGCAAAGTCTGGCGGCGCTGCACGGCGAGCTCGCGCACCTGCGGGCATCGCTGAGCGCGCCCGGCCCGGTCTGGGCACCTCCGCCGACCGTTGCCCAGGGGCCGGGCCCGGTGCCGATGGCTGCCCAGGGGTCGGTCCCGGTGCCGACCGTTGCTCAGGGGACGGTCCCGGTGCCGACCGCTGCCCCCGGGCCGACCTGGGGCGCGCCTCCTGTCCGGCCGCACCCGATGCCTGGCGCGAGCGCCCCGACCTGGGTGCCGCCGCACGGCGGGTTCGGGACGCCGCCCGTCGCGATGGCGCCCGCGTCGGGCGCGCCCGCGCTTCCCGGCGCACCGGGCCTGCCGCAGCAGTTCGGGCCACCCGCCGGGCCGCCGGTGTGGCACCCGCCGGCACCGGCGACTCCGTGGCACCGCCGCGAGGGCGTGTTGCCTCGCGTCCTGGCGTTCGCGGGCGCGGGCGTCCTGCTCATCGGCGTCGCCTTCTTGCTCGTGCTGGCAGCCCAGAGCGGCTTGTTCGGGCCGGTCCCGCGGACCGTCGCCGGCGGCGTCCTCGCGGCCGGGCTCGTGGCGGCAGGCGTCGTGGTGTGGCAGCGTCACCGAGGCAACGCCGGCGCCGTTGCCCTGGTCGCGGCCGGTTTCGCGGCCGCCTACCTCGACGTCGCCGCGATCTCGGCCCTCTACGGGTGGCTCCCGCGGCCGGTCGGCCTCGCACTCGGCGGCGCCGTCGGGCTCGCTGGGCTCGGGGTGGCGCGGTGGTGGCGCAGCCAGGCGCTGGGGGTCATCACGCTCGCCGGCGCGCTGCTCCTGGTCCCCGCGGTGAGCGCGACACCGACCTCGGCGCTGGCGTTCATGATCTTGGCGACGATCGCCGCTGCGGCCTTCGACATCGAGCGCGGGTGGTCCTGGCTGGCGGGCGTCCGCTCGATCCCCACCGCTGTGGTCGCCATCGTCGTCGCCGCGACGCTCAAACCCGACCAGCCCGACTTCCCGCTCCTTCTCGCCGGGAGCGCACTCCTCACCGGCGTCGGGCTGGCCGCCTGCTGGTGGGGCGAGCGCCCCGGCCTGTCGCCGCGCTACCGGGTCGTGAACGCCACGGTGCTGCCGCTGCTGGTTCTTCCCCTGCTCATGGCCGCCAGCCGACTCGAGGTGCCGGTGGGGCCGGCCGTGCTGGCGGTGGTCGGGATCCTCCTGCTCGCCGTGGCGTTCCTTCCCCGGCTGGGGTTGGCGTCCCGGGGCAGCATCGGCGCGATGGGGCTGCTCGCCTTCCTCGCGCTCGTCGCCACATACCTGGACAGCGCGTGGCAGCTCCCGGCCGTCCTGACGCTGGGGCTGGCCAGCCTGCTCGTGGGCTGGCTCGGTCAGGACCGGCCCTCGCACTGGCGGGGGGTGGTGGTCTTCGGGTGCGCGGCCCTGGCCTGGCTGACCTTCTCGGTGGGCGTCGTCAGCGCCGAACTGGCCGGACGGACGCTGACCGTGCAACTGGCCCTGAGCGCCGTGCTCGTCGCCGGTGGGGCGATCCTGCTGGCCCGGGACGCCGTGGCGCGGCACTCCGCCCCGCCGGGGGTCGTTTTCTCCGCCCTCGTAGGCGCCCTGGTCGTGATCGTCACCGTCGCGATCGTCACGCTCGGTGTCCTGCTCGGGGACGCGCTCGGTCACCTCTCCGACGGGTTCTGGCTGGCGCACGCCCTGGCCACGATCGGGTGGTTCGTGACGGGGGCGTGGTTGCTGCTGTCCGCGCTGCGACGCCATCGGGGTCAGCAACTTGGGCTGGTGCTCACCGGCGCGGCCGTGGTCAAGCTGTTCCTGTTCGACCTTCAAGCCTTGCCCGGGGTGCCCCGGATCCTCGCCTTCATCGCCAGTGGACTCGTGCTCATCGTGCTGGGCGTGCTCTACGCCCAGGCCGCCGAGGCGGCGCGGCGTGACGGGTCCACCGATCCGGGCCAGGCGGCACCACCGCTGCCTCCCGCGGGACCGACGACCCCGGGTCATTAGCCGACAGGCGCCGCGGCGTCCGACCCCAGAATCGGGTGCCGAGGTGGGCGAGAGTGCCGGGGACGCCCCCGCCGGAGGCACTCCCGCGCCGAGCCAAGCGCCGGTCGGTCCGGGCGGTCGGACCGAGTCGGCGCATCGGGAGGCGGTGCGGCAGAATAGGCCCGTTCGAACGCTCGAAAGGAAAACCCGTGTCCGTCTCCATCACGCTCGTCCACTCCGACGCCCGCGAGGCCAGGACGATCGAGACGGGCACGACCGGCCTCGATCTGTTCGGCAGCGACCGCACCGTGGTCGCCATGCGGGTCAACGGCGAGACCTGGGACCTCCACCGCGAGGTGCCCGCCGACGCCGAGGTCGAGACGGTGGCCATTGACTCCGACGAGGGCCTGTCGATCCTGCGCCACTCGTGCGGTCACGTCACCGCTCAGGCCCTGCAGGAGGTCTTCACCGACGCCAAGCTGGGCATCGGCCCGCCCATCACCGACGGCTACTACTACGACTTCCAGGTGCCGCGCGCCCTCACGCCGGAGGATCTGAAGCTCATCGAGAAGCAGATGGTCCGGATCGTCAAGGAGCGCCAGAGCTTCGTCCGGCGCGTGGTCTCGGACGCCGACGCGCGCGTCGAGCTGGCGTCGGAGCCGTTCAAGCTCGAGCTCATCGGCGACAAGGGTCACGCCAACGCCCAGGACGGTTCGTCGGTCGAGGTGGGCGGCGCCGAGCTGACCATCTACGACAACGTGCGCCGCGACGGCAGCGTGGCCTGGAAGGACCTCTGCCGCGGGCCGCACATCCCGCACACGGGCTACCTGGGCAACGGCTGGGCCGTGACCCGGGCGTCCGCCGCCTACTGGCGCGGCGACCAGCGCAACGCGTCGCTCCAGCGGGTGTACGGCACGGCCTGGCCGTCCAAGGACGCCCTCATGGCCTATCGCACCCGGCTCGAGGAGGCCGCCAAGCGCGACCACCGCAAACTGGGCGCCGAGCTCGACCTGTTCAGCTTCCCCGACGAGATCGGCTCGGGGTTGGCGGTATTCCACCCCAACGGCGCGATCATCCGCATGGAGATGGAGGAGTACAGCCGCCGTCGGCACGTCGCCGAGGACTACTCCTTCGTCAACACCCCGCACCTGACCAAGGGGCAGCTCTTCCAGACCTCGGGCCACCTCGACTGGTACGCCGACGGCATGTACCCGCCCATGCGCATGGACGAGGAACGCGACGCCGAGGGCCAGGTCACCAAGCAGGCCGTCGACTACTACCTCAAGCCGATGAACTGCCCGATGCACAACCTGATCTACCGGTCGCGGCAGCGGTCATACCGCGAGCTGCCGCTGCGGCTGTTCGAGTTCGGCACCGTGTACCGCAACGAGAAGTCGGGCGTCGTGCACGGGCTGACGCGCGCGCGGGGCTTCACCCAGGACGACGCACACATCTACTGCACCCGTGAGCAGATGCGCGACGAGCTGACCCGGCTGCTGACGTTCGTGCTGGACCTGCTCAAGGACTACGGCCTGGACGACTTCTACCTGGAGCTGTCCACGAAGAACCCCGAGAAGTTCGTCGGCGACGACGACGCGTGGGCCGAGGCCACCGAGACGCTGCGCGAGGTCGCCACGGCGTCCGGGCTCGAGCTCGTGCCGGATCCGGGCGGCGCGGCGTTCTACGGGCCGAAGATCTCCGTCCAGGCCAAGGACGCCATCGGCCGCACCTGGCAGATGTCGACGATCCAGCTCGACTTCAATCTGCCCGAGCGGTTCGGCCTGGAGTACACCGCGCCGGACGGCTCGCGGCAGCGTCCGGTGATGATCCACCGCGCGCTGTTCGGCTCGATCGAACGTTTCTTCGGGGTGCTGGTCGAGCACTACGCGGGCGCGTTCCCGGTGTGGCTGGCCCCGGTGCAGGCCATCGCGATCCCCGTCGCGGAGGAGTTCGGCCCCTACCTCGACGAGGTCGCGGCGAAACTCAAGGCGCGCGGCGTCCGCGTCGAGGTCGACCACTCCGACGACCGGTTCGGCAAGAAGATCCGTAACGCGCAGACCCACAAGGTGCCGTTCATGCTGATCGCGGGCGGCGACGACCGCGATGCGGGGGCGGTGTCGTTCCGGTTCCGGGACGGCTCGCAGCGCAACGGCGTGCCCATCGACGAGGCGGTGGCCTTCGTGGCCGACTGGGCCGCTTCCCGCCGCAACGACCACCCGACGGCAGCGGTCTCGTGAGCGACGCGGTGGGGTCGTCCGACTCCCTGGCAGGTGTCCCGGACGCCTTCCAGCGGCTATGGACGCCCCACCGCATGCTCTACATCACCGGCGAGAACAAGCCGACGGACCCCTCGGCGTCCGCCTGCCCGTTCTGCCGCGCGCCCGGCCAGTCCGACGCCGACGCCCTGATCGTCCATCGGGGCGAGACCTGCTACGTCGTGCTCAACCTCTACCCGTACAACCCGGGACACCTGCTCGTGCTGCCGTACCGGCACGTCCCCGACTACACCGACCTGGACGCCGGTGAGACCGCCGAGTTCGGCGCCCTCACCCAGGCCGCCATGCGCGTGCTGCGGCGCGTATCCCGCCCCAACGGGTTCAACCTCGGCATGAACCAGGGTCCCATCGCGGGTGCGGGGATCGCCGCGCACCTGCACCAGCACGTCGTGCCGCGCTGGCTCGGCGATGCCAACTTCCTGCCCGTGGTCGGCCAGACCAAGGCGCTGCCCCAGTTGCTCGGCGACGCGCGCGACCAACTCGCCGCGGAATGGCTCCGCGAGTCCTGACCCCGCCACCTACGCTGGGGCGCGTGGCGGGCGAGCCGTACGACACCGAGCGGGTGCTGACGATCCCGAACGTGCTGAGCATGGTTCGGCTCCTCGGCGTCCCGGTCTTCCTGCTGCTCGTCCTCGACGGCCGCTTCGACGTGGCGGCCGTGGTCGTCTTGGCGGTGGGCGGCGTCACCGACTTCCTCGACGGCTATCTCGCCCGGCGCCTGAAGCAGACCTCGCGGTTGGGGCAGATGCTCGATCCCGTCGCGGACCGGCTCTACATCCTCGCCACCCTCGCGGGCTTCCTGGTGCGCGGGATCGTCCCGCTGTGGCTGGTGATCGTCCTGGTGGCGCGCGATGTGCTGCTGGCGCTGCTGGTCCCGGTGTTGAAGACGCGCGGCTTCACGAGCCTTCCGGTGCACCTCGTGGGGAAGACCGCCACGTTCTTGCTGCTGTACGCGTTTCCGCTGGTGCTGCTGGGCGCGGACGAATCCGTGCCCGCGCTGGTGGCCCGCGTCGTGGGCTGGGCGTGTCTCGCGTGGGGCATCGCCCTGTACTGGTGGGCGGGCCTGCTGTACGTCCGCCAGACCGCCGAGGTGCTGCGGCGCTTCCCGCGCCGGACGGAGCAGTCGTGAGCGCGCGGCGTCCGGACGCCTCGATGGACCTCCTGCGCCTCATCCGTGAGACGGCGCTGGAGCCGGGCTATGGCGCGGCCGCGGCGTCCGGGCCCCGGAGGAGCCGACCGGTCGTCCTGCTGATCGCGCTCACCGTCATCGGGCTGCTGCTGGGCTCCGCCTTCGCCAACACGCTGCGAGCCGCCCCCGCCCAGACCGCCGAGCGGGCCCAGCTCATCGAGCGGATCCGGCAGCTCGACGCCACCCAGGAGGGGCTGCGGACGCGCGCCAACGACCTGTCCCGGGAGAACGAGACGCTGGAGCGCGCCCTCGCCGGAGACACCCCCGAGGTGGCGGCCCGCCGCACGCAGCTCTCGACGCAGGTCGGTGCGGCCTCGGTGACGGGACCGGGGCTGACCGTGCGGGTCGACGACGGTCCGGACGCCGCCCAGTCCGGCAGCCGGGTGTTGGACGCCGACGTCCGGGTTCTCGTCAACGCCCTGTGGGGCGCGGGCGCGGAGGCCGTCGCCGTCAATGGCTACCGGCTGTCGAGTCGTACGGCGATCCGCCAGGCAGGGGACGCGATCACCGTCGACTACCGCTCTTTGACCAGGCCGTATGTCGTCGAGGCGATCGGGGATCCCCGGGGCCTGGAGGACGGCCTGGAGAAGTCGAACGGGCGCGCCTGGTGGCGCAGCCTCGCGCAGCAGTATCAGATCAAGTTCGCCGTCGAGCGGTCTGCGACCCTCACGCTGAACGCCGACCCGGGGTTGGGCGTGGAGAGCGCCCGGCCGGTGCGATAGGAGAGACATGTACGCGTTCCTCGGCCTGGTGGTGGGCATCATCGTCGGCATCGTGCTGCAGCCCCAGCTCCCTCCGCAGGTGCAGCCCTACCTGCCCATGTCCATCGTGGCGGCGCTCGACGCGTTGTTCGGCGGCGCCCTCGCCTATCTGAACAAGGTGTTCGACGACCGCGTGTTCGTGGTCTCGTTCGTCTCCAATGTGCTCATCGCCGGCCTGATCGTGTGGGTCGGGGACCTCATCGGCGTCGGGTCCCAACTCTCGACCGCCGTGGTGGTCGTCCTGGGCATCCGCATCTTCACCAACGCCGCCGCGATCCGCCGGAAGGTGTTCCATGCCTGACCACACCCAGGACGCGCCCGCGCCGGACCAGGGGCCGATGCCGGACGCCGAGGCGACCATCGTCCGGGTGATCCGGCTCCCGGACGCCGAATCCCCCGAGCCGCCGCGGCCCGTCGGCTCCCCGGCCCCGGAGGAGGACCAGCCTGTCGGCTCCCCGGCCCCCGACGAGCGCCAGCCCGTCAGCCGCCCGATCCCGGAGGAGGACCTGCCCCCCGCGCCAGCCGCGCCCGAACCCGCGACGTTCTCGTGGCGCGCCGTGGGGCGCGACCTGCTCAAGCCGTCGGCGTCCCAATTGGTGTTCGCCTTGATCCTGGCGGTCGTGGGCTTCGTGGTGACCGTGACCGTGCAGACACAGGTCCGGGACGACACATATGCCAACCTGCGCCGCGACGACCTCGTCGCGCTGCTGGACGACCTCACCGCCCAGTCGCGCAGCCTGGAGGCCGAGATTACGACCCTGGAGGAGACCAAGCGGCAACTCCAAAGCGGCGTGGACGCCGGTCAGGTGGCGCGAGAGGAGTCGAAGAAGCGGCTGGACGCGCTCGAACTGCTGGGAGGAACCGTCCGAGCCCACGGCCCCGGCGTCCGCATCACGATCAACGACCCCGGCGGCAAGGTGACCCCGGAGATCTTCGTCAACGCCATCAGCGAACTGCGGGACGCCGGCGCCGAGGTGATCGAGCTGAACGACGGCGTCCGGGTCGTGGCGAGCACCTGGGTGACGGCCGGGGACGACGGGCTCATCGCCGACGGCACGCCGCTGCGGAGGCCCTATGTCATCGACGCGATCGGCAACCCCAAGACGCTGGCCGAGGCGACCCGCTTCCGGGGCGGCCTGGTGAGCTCGATCGAGGGCCCGCGCGTGGGCGGGGCGGTGTCCGTGTCGGAGGTGACGGACGTCCGCATCGACTCGGTCGTCGCGCCCCGCACGAACCGTTACGCACGCCCCGCCTGACCCGCACCTTCACACCGAGCCGAGGAAACCGACTAGGCTGAGGCCGTGCCCGCCCGGGCATGACAGCGTCGCGTGAAGGAGTACAGACGTGTTTCCCGAGGACCTGCGCTACACCGACAAGCACGAATGGTGCCGCGCCGGAAACGGTTCGGTCGTCCGCGTCGGCATCACCTCCTACGCGGCCGACGCGCTCGGCGACGTGGTGTTCGTCTCCCTGCCCCAGGTGGGCGAAGAGGTGGCCGCTGAGGACGCCTGCGCCGAGGTGGAGTCGACCAAGAGCGTGTCCGAGGTGTTCGCGCCCGTGTCGGGCGTCGTGATCGCCGTCAACGAGCTGCTGTCGACCGCTCCCGAGACCATCAACGCCGACCCGTACGGCGACGGCTGGCTCTTCGAGATCGAACTGTCCGACCCCGCCGAACTGGACGAGTTGCTCGATCCGGACGCCTACGCCGAACTCGTCGGCGCCTAGAACCAACCCGGAGGCCCGGGGCATCCTTGGGCATTCCCGGCCGTGAGACGAGAGGGGGATGCAGTGAACTGTCCCGAATGTGGTTATGCGCTTCCCGACCATGTGAACTTCTGCTCCAACTGCGGGGCCGCGGTGCGGCAGGGTTCGGGCGACACCACGCGCGTCATCAGCGTGGTCACCGAGGAGATGGCCCGCGTTGAACTCACCGACACCCAGCTCTCGGTGCTCGAGAACGTGCCCGAGGGGACGGGTGTCCTGCTCGTCGTGCGCGGTCCGAACCAGGGCAGCAAGTTCCTGCTGGACCGGGCCACGATCAGCGCCGGACGCCATCCCCAGTCCGACATCTTCCTTGACGACGTCACCGTCTCGCGGCACCACGCCAGCTTCACCGAGCGGGGCGGCCACCGGTGGATCTCCGACCTGAACAGCCTGAACGGTACCTACGTGAACCGCACCCTGATCGACGGCGAGGTCGCCCTGCGGAGCGGGGATGAGGTGCAGATCGGCAAGTTCCGGCTCGTCTACCTGGTGCGCCCGGCGGGACGGGGCTAGATGGCCGGTGACCTGCGGAGCATCGGTGCGGTCCTGAAGATCCTCTCCGAGGAGTTCCCGGACGTCTCGATTTCGAAGATCCGGTTCCTCGAGAGCGAAGGGCTCATCACACCCGAGCGCGCTCCGTCGGGCTACCGCAAGTACAGCGAGTCGGACATCCGCCGGCTGCGCTACATCCTCGACGTCCAGAAAAACCACTACCTGCCGCTCAAGGTGATCCGCGAGCACCTGGACGCCATCGACTCCGGCGCCGAGCCCCCGGCGCTGGAGACCCCCACGCCGCAGGCGCCGGAGCCCGCTCCGGACGCGATGGTGGTCGCGACGACGCGTCCGCCCAAGAACCCCATCCACATCACCCGGCGCGAGCTGCTGCGGTTGTCCGGGTTGGCGGAGTCCGCCCTGGACGAACTCGAGCGGCACTCGCTCGTGGTGCCGCGGCGCGGCACCGTCTACTACGGACGCGACGCCCTGACCATCGCTGTGGTGGCGCGCAAGCTCGCGCCCTACGGCATGGACGCCCGCCACCTGCGGCTCATCAAGCAGGCCGCCGAGCGCGAGTCCGCGCTGGTCGACCAGGCCGTGGCGGCGCACAGCCGCCGGTCGGCGTCCTCGCGCCAGGCCAGCGCCGACGTGATGCAGTTGGTCCTCTACGCCCACGCCGCCCTGCTGCGGTCCTCGATCCAGCACTGAGGGGGGCCGATGCCGGGTGTCACGCTGCTGTTCGCCGAGGTGCGGGTCACCGCCACCTCCGAGACGGTGCTGCTGCTGCGCGAGGCCTACGGCGCCCGATACCTCGCCGCCTGGATCACCGCCTCGGGCGGCAACGCGATCCTGTCCGGGGTGGGCGGCGGAGGCGCCGCCGACCCCCAGTCCACGCACGACCTGATGGTGGAGGCGCTGTCGGTCGTGGACGCCGTGGTCGAGTCGGTCGAGATCGTCGCCTGTGAAGACGGGATCTTCCTCACCGAGTTGATGGTCAACGGCAACGCCGTTCCCTGCCGCATCTCCGACGGGGTCGCGCTCGCCCTGCGCAGCGGCGCGCCGATCCACGCCAGCCGTCAGGTCATGGACGATGTCTCGATTGCGCTGACGCCCGAGAGCGTCCGGGAGGAGGATCCCGACCGGCAGGTCGAGGAGTTCCGCGAGTTCCTCGACCAGATCAACGCCGACGACTTCGAACCCTGAGGTCGCGGTTCAGTGTTAGGGCCGGTCGCGCCGGGACCCGGCGTGTCGTTGTCCTGCCGGGGCCCGGGCGGCTAGCGTCGGACGTGCGCATTCCGCGCGACCGTGGAGGAGGCAACCGTGAGCCAGCAACCCGAGGCGCTCGCCCCGGTGTCGATGGACATCCAGGACACCCTGTTCGACGGCGACTTCGCGCCGCTGCCGGAGGACCTCGGGTTCCGCGGCCCCATCGCGTGCTCGGCTGCGGGCATCACCTACCGGCAGCTCGACTACTGGGCGCGCACGGGCCTGGTCGTTCCGGAGATTCGTCCGGCCGGCGGCTCAGGCACGCAACGCCTCTACAGCTTCCGCGACATCCTGCTCCTCAAGGTCGTCAAGCGCCTACTGGACGCGGGCATCTCGCTGCAGCAGATCCGGATCGCCGTCGACCACCTCCGGGCTCGCGGCGTCCAGGACCTCTCCGAGGTCACCCTCATCTCCGACGGCGTCTCGGTCTACGAGGCGGTCTCCGACGAGGAGATCATCGATCTGGTCCATGGCGGCCAGGGCATCTTCGCCATCGCGCTCGGGCGGGTCTGGCACGACCTGGAGGGCACCCTGCTGGAGCTGCCGACCGAGCGCGCCGCGTCCGACCCCGCGGTGGTCGCGACCGACGAGCTCTCCCTGCGTCGCCAGGCGCGCAGCGCCGTCTGAACCATCGGCTAGATTGATCCTGTCCGCAGGCTCACCCCGACGGGCGGGGCGCTGACGCTGCGGGGGAGAGCCGATCATGGAGTTCACCAGCCCCTTCGTTCGTCGGCACGTCGGTCCGGATGCCTCCGACCGCGCGCACATGCTGCAGGTCCTCGGGTGGGAGTCGTTGGACGCCCTCGCCGCGGCCGCGGTGCCCCCCGAGATCGCGACGGACGGCGTCCGCGGCCTGCCGCCGGCCCTGTCTGAGGCGGCGGTCCAAGACGAACTGGCGCGCATGGCCGCCGCGAACCGTCCGCTGCGCGCGATGATCGGCCTGGGCTACCACGGCACCATCACGCCGCCGGCGATCCGCCGGAACGTCCTGGAAAACCCCGCCTGGTACACCGCCTACACGCCCTACCAGCCCGAGATCAGCCAGGGGCGGCTGGAGGCGCTGCTCACCTTCCAAACGATGATCGTCGAGCTCACCGGCCTGCACAGCGCCGGTGCTTCCCTGCTGGATGAGGGGACCGCCGTCGCCGAGGCGATGGGCGTGGCCCGCCGGCTGGTGCGCAAGGGGTCGGTCCTGTTGCTCGACGCGCAGACGCTGCCGCAGACGGTGGCGGTCGTCCGGACGCGCGCGGCGGCCCTGGACATCGAGGTGGTCGTCGCCGCCGACCTGGTG
This sequence comes from uncultured Nigerium sp., assembly GCA_964482465.1. Taxonomy (GTDB): domain Bacteria; phylum Actinomycetota; class Actinomycetes; order Propionibacteriales; family Propionibacteriaceae; genus Propioniciclava. The sequence goes on from CAYZXQ010000011.1 coordinate 31,152, forward strand.
GACGCGCTGCGGCGGCACGAGGCGTTCGCGGTGGTCGTCCAGACGCCGGGCGCGGACGGGTCGCTGCGCACCCTCGACGAGCTCACCGAGATCGCCGGCACCGCACACGCCAACGGCGCGCTGGTCATCGCCGCGGCCGACCCGCTGGCGCTGGCGCTGCTGGAGCCTCCGGCCGCCTGGGGCGCCGACGTCGCCGTGGGCAGTACGCAGCGTTTCGGGGTCCCGCTGTTCTACGGCGGTCCGCACGCGGGCTACATCGCGGTCGCCGAGGGGATGGAGCGGCAACTCCCCGGGCGTCTCGTCGGCGTCTCCCAGGACCGCCTGGGCACGCCCGCGATCCGGCTGGCCCTCCAGACGCGCGAGCAGCACATCCGCCGCGAGAAGGCCACCTCCAACATCTGCACCGCCCAGGTGCTGCTGGCCGTGGCGGCGTCGATGTACGCGGTCTACCACGGTCCCGAGGGCCTGACCGCCATCGCTGAGGCTATCGCCGACCGCGCCCACCGGCTCGCCGGGGTGCTGGCCGCCGCCGGCCACGAGCCGACCAGCGAGCGGTTCTTCGACACATTCGTCGTGGCGGCCCCCGGGCGCGCCGCCGATGTCGTGGCGGCAGCGCGGGCGTCCGGGGTGCACCTGCGGCTGGCGGGCCCGGACGCCGTGGGCGTGAGCGTCGGGGAGGACACCACGGACGCCGACCTGCGGGCGGTCGCGGACGCCTTCGGCGCGCCCTGGTCGAACGACGCGAGCTATGGGTCGCTGGGTCAGCCCCGCCGGAGCTCGGAATTCCTCACCCAGGCGGTGTTCCACGACTACCGCTCCGAGACCGAACTGATGCGCTACCTGCGGGGGCTCGCCGACCGCGACTTCGCGCTCGACCGGGGCATGATCCCGCTCGGCTCGTGCACGATGAAGCTCAACCCGGCTGCGGCCATGGAGCCGATCGGCTACCCGGGGTTCGCCAACCTGCACCCGTTCGCGCCGGCCGAGGACGCCGCGGGCTACGCCGAGCTGATCGGGCGCCTGGAGGAGTGGCTGTGTGCCGTGACCGGGTACGACCGGGTCAGCCTCCAGCCCAACGCGGGTAGTCAGGGCGAGTTCGCGGGGCTCATGGCCGTGCGGTCCTACCACCACGCCCGCGGCGAAGCCCACCGCAACGTGTGCCTGATTCCGGCGTCCGCGCACGGCACGAACGCGGCGTCCGCGGCCATGGCCGGGATGCGGGTGGTCGTGGTGAAGACGGCCCCGGACGGGTCCATCGACTTCGCCGACCTGGAGCGTCAGGTGGCGGCACACCGCGACAACCTCGCCGTCATCATGATCACCTACCCCTCGACGCACGGGGTCTACGAGGGTCGGGTCACGGAGCTGTGCGAGCTCGTCCACGCCGCGGGCGGCCAGGTGTACGTGGACGGCGCCAACCTCAACGCCCTCATGGGCCTGGCGCAGCCGGGCCGCTTCGGCGCCGACGTGAGCCACCTGAACCTGCACAAGACGTTCGCGATCCCGCACGGCGGCGGCGGTCCGGGGGTGGGGCCGGTAGCGGTGAGGGAACACCTGGCGCCGTACCTGCCCAACCACCCGGTGGTGCCGGACGCCGGACCGGCGACGTCCTACGGGCCGGTGTCCGCCTCGCCGTACGGCTCGGCGGGCGTGCTGCCGATCACCTACGCGTTCATCGCCTTGATGGGCGCCGAGGGGCTGAAAGCGGCGTCGCAGGTGGCCGTCTTGTCGGCCAACTACCTGGCCCGCGAGCTGTCGGCGCACTTCCCGATCCTCTACACCGGGGCCCACGATCTGGTGGCCCACGAGTGCATCGTGGATCTGCGGCCCACGTCCAAGCGGACGGGCGTCACCGTGGACGACGTCGCCAAGCGGCTCATCGACTACGGGTTCCACGCCCCGACGATGAGTTTCCCGGTCGCGGGGACGCTCATGGTGGAGCCGACCGAGTCGGAGTCGCTGGCCGAACTGAACCGGTTCGTGGCGGCCATGGCGTCCATCGCTGCCGAGATCGAGGCGGTGGCGGCGGGGGACTGGCCGGCCGACGACAACCCCCTCCACAACGCGCCGCACCCGCTGGCGGAGACGGCCTCCGACAACTGGACGCACCCCTACCCGCGCTCGGTCGCGGCGTTCCCGGACGGGCCGCGGCTCGGCCCGCTGTCGTGGGGCGCGACGGACAAGTACTGGCCCGCGGCGGCCCGCATCGACGGCGCGTGGGGCGACCGCAACCTCGTGTGCACCTGCCCGCCGCTGGAAACCTACGCCGCCGACTGAACCCGGCGGCGAAGACGCCACGAGGGAGGGGCTTTCACCCCTCCCTCGTGCGGTGTCGGACGCCGTCAGTGGCCGGTGTGCTCGGCGGCGACGGGGGCGTCTTGGCCGATCTCGGACAGCATCTCCCCGAACCACGGCACCGTGATGTCGAACGGCTTGCCGCCCTTGATCCGATCGAACTCGATGGCGCGCAGGACGTTCCCGTGCTCCTCGTCGTGCCCGATGACGCCGGGCTCGCCGCGCAGGGCGCAGTCCACCGCCATGTCGGTCATCGCGCGGATCAGGCGGATGTCGAACTCGTTGGACGCCGCCGAACGCGCGTAGTAGCCCGACTTCTGCACGAGTACCTTCTCGGCGTTGAGCAGCGCCGCGAACTGGCGCGCGAACCACGCGCCCGGGTTCACCTTGTCGAGCCGGACGTGACCGAACGCGTCGCGCGGGACGTCCACGCCCTCGGCCTCCATCTCGGCGACGATCTCGTCGACGCCGGCGCCCTCGGACAGGAAGATGTTGACGTTCCCGACCGTGTTCATGACGGCCTTCAGGCGGCTCGCCTCGCCGTGGATGTCGATGACGGCCTCGGGCACGAAGACGGCGTGCACATCCCAGGCGCGGGCGTCCAGGCCGATCTCGGGCAGCCACTCGGCCTCCTTGACCCAGGCGTGGTACTTGCGCGCGGTCTCGGCGGTCAGCCAGCCGCAGTTGCGGCCCATGACCTCGTGGACGATCAGCATGCGCGTGTTGGCGTTGTGCTCGGCGAGCACGTTGCGGGCGAACAGCGCGCCCTGCTCGGCGGCGGTGTCGGCGCCCAGCGACTGGCGGATCGGGATCACGTCGTTGTCGATGGTCTTCGGGAGGCCCACGACGGTCAGGTCGTAGTCGTGCTCGTGGAGGTAGGCCGCCAGGTCGGCCGCGGTGGTGTTGGTGTCGTCACCGCCGATGGTGTGCAGGATCGTCACGCCGTCGGCCACGAGCCGGTCGGCCGCGACCTTCAGGGGATCCTCGCCCTCGATGATGAGGCCGCGACGCAGCAGGTCGCGCGTGTTGGTGAGCTTCACCCGGCTATTGCCGATGGGGGAGCCGCCGTAGTGGGACAGGAGTTCCGCGTTCTCGCGGACGTGGGGGGTGACGGTGAGGTAGTCGCCGTTGAGCAGACCCTGGTAGCCGTTGCGGTAGGCGATGATGTCGATGTCCGGCGCGACATCGGTGTAGTGCTGGATCAAGCCGCCGATGGCGGTGGAGAGGCAGGGGGCGAATCCGCCGGCGGTGAGAAGAGCTACTTTGTGGGCCATTGGGTTACCTCTCTGGTGGGGACAGGACATGCGTGGGGTGCGCGACTAAATCGTAGAAGCAGTTGGCGCCCCAGGTGGCCCGTCCGTGAGATGGACCACCTGTGGACAGCCGCGGCCGAACGTGCCCTTGCGATGGCAGACTGGGGCGAACCCGCCCCGGTCCAGCCCAGGAGACGCCATGACCGCCCTTCGCCGCGACGAACGCGGCCAGTCCCTGTCGGTCTTCGTGCTCGTCGTCGTGTTCGCGCTGCTGCTCGTGGCCGGCTTGGTCGTGGACGGCGGGGCGCAATCGGACGCCGCCCGCCGGGCCGAGCAGGCGGCGTCCGCGGCAGCTCGGGCGGCGGTGGACGCCGGCGCGCCCGCCCGAGCGGGGGGACGCGGGGTCGACCCAGCGGCGATGTCGGCCGCGGCCCGCCAGGCGCTGACGGACCGCGGTATCGAGGGCACGGTCGTCGTGGCAGGTGGGCGGGTGCGCGTGGAGACCTCCGTGACGACGCGCACGGTCTTCCTGAGCCTGATCGGGGTCACGCGACTGGCGGCGTCCGGGGCTGCCGAGGCGGACGTCCGGACCCCCTGATCAGCCGAGGCTGCCAGCCATCCGGCCGATCGCCTCGGTGAGGATCGCCGGCGAGGTCGCCAGGTTGATCCGGATGTAGTGGCCGTAGTCGGCGCCGAAGGCCGCCCCGTGGTTAAACGCGACGCGTCCGTGCGTCAGGAAGTGCTGCTGGGGATCGTCCAGGCCCAGCGGCGCGCAGTCGACCCAAGCGAGGTAGGTCCCGGGCTGCGGGACATACCCCGCGCCGGGGACATGCTCGGCCAGCAAGCCGGCGAGCAGTGCCTTGTTGGCGGTCACCTCGGCCATGACCTCGTCCACCCATGTCTGCCCGTGGACCAGGGCCGCGGTGTGGGCGATCTTGGCCATCTGCCCGGTGGACTGGTTGGCCAGCGGGGGCAGGGAGTCGAAGATCGGTTGGCCGTCCGCGCCGCGGACGAACAGGCCGGCCTTGAACGCCGGGAGGTTCCAGCCCTTGCCGGCGGAGGTGCACACGATGGCCCCGGACGCCTCCGGCAACGTGAGGATCGGCGTGAAGTCGGTCCCGGCGTCGACCAGCGGCGCGTGGATCTCGTCGACCACCAACAGCACGCCGTGGGTCGCGCACGCGGACGCCACGGCCCGCAGCTCGTCGGGGGTATGGACGACGCCGGTCGGGTTGTGGGGCGAGCACAGCAGGTACGCCGAGGGCCGGTCGGGGCCGGCCAGGACGGCCTCGATGGCGCCGACGTCGAGCCGTCCGGTTGGGGTCAGCGGAACCTGCACGAGGCGGCGTCCGTAGCCCGCGATGACCTCCCAGAAGGGCGGATACACCGGCGGGTTGATGAGGACGCCGTCGCCCGGCTCGGTCCGCCCCAGCAGAAGCTGCAGGATCGCGCTCATGACGTCGCCGGAGCGCCGGATCTGGGCTGCGGGATCGAGATCCCAGCCCCAGCGTGCCCGGGCCATGGCCGCGAACGCCTCGGCGTACTCCGGACCCGACGGGTAGCCGGTGTCGCCCCGGTGCAGGGCCGCCGTGACGGCGTCCGTCACCGCCGGGAGGATATGGACGTCCATCTCGGCGACCCACAGCGGCAGCACGTCGGCAGGGTAGGTGCGCCACTTCATGGACGTCCGGGTGCGCAGGGTCTCCTCGGAGAGGGACAGATGAGGCATGCGGGCCATTGTGCCGCACGGTGCCGACGGCCGTGGACTACCCTGCCAGCCATGGCCCGCTACTTTGACGTCCATCCCGACAACCCGCAGGCGCGCAGCATCGGGCAGGTCGTGGACATCCTGCGCGGCGGCGGGCTGATCGCCTACCCCACGGATTCGGCGTTCGCGTTGGGGTGCGTGCTGGGCAACCGCGACGGACTGGATCGCATCCGCCAGATCCGTCAGCTCGACCGCCACCACCACTTCACGCTGGTGTGTAGCGAGTTCGCCCAGCTCGGCCAGTACGTCCAGATGGACAACAACGTCTTCCGCGCGATCAAGGCCGCGACGCCCGGGCCCTACACGTTCATCCTGCAGGCCACGCGCGAGGCCCCCAAGGTGATGCTGCAGGAGCGCAAGCGCACTGTGGGCGTCCGCATCCCCGACCACACGACCGCCCGCGCCCTCCTGGACGCCCTCGGCGAACCGCTCATGTCGAGCTCGTTGATCCTGCCGGGCACCGACGAGCCGCTCACCGACGGCTGGACCATCGCCGACGACCTCGGCGGCCTGATCGACGCCGTGCTGGATTCCGGCGACGCCGGGGTGGGGCCGACGACCGTCGTGGACTTCACCGATCCCGACGAGGACGTGGTGGTCCGCAGGGTCGGGGTCGGCGACCCCGACCCGTTCGGGGCCTAGGGAACCGCTGATCAGTGCGGTCCTTGGCGAGGACGGGTCGGGCGGGCCTCAGTCGTCGGTGTCGGAGGCGCCCTCGCCGCCGCGTCCGTTGTCGGGCAGGTCGTCGTCTTCGGGGTCGCGGTACTTCGGCGGGATCGCGTCGCGCACGAGCGTCGCGGTGTAGTCCGGCACCTCGAGCATGAGGCTGCGGTCGGTCCGCTCGTACCCGGTGCTCTTGGGACGCTTGGGGAACTTGATCTCCGGACGCTCGACGTGCCGGTAGGGCACGGACTCGAGCAGGTGCGTGATCATGTTGATGCGCGCCCGCTTCTTGTCCTCGGCCTGCACGACCTGCCAACGCACCGGATCGATGTCGCTGTGCACGAACATCTCGTCCTTGGCGCGGCTGTAGGCCTCCCAGCGCGTGATCGACTCCAGATCGGTGGGGGAGAGCTTCCAGCGCCGCATGGGGTCGGTCATGCGCGAGCGGAACCGCTTCTCCTGCTCCTTGTCGGACACCGAGAACCAGTACTTGCGGAGCATGATGCCGTCGTCGGTGATCATGCGCTCGAAGATCGGCACCTGCCGCAGCCAGCGGGCGTGCTCCGCCGGCGTGCAGTAGCCCATCACCTTCTCGACGCCGCCGCGGTTGTACCAGGACCGGTCGAACAGGCGGATCTCGCCGGCCGCCGGCAGGTGCGCGATATAGCGCTGGAAGTACCACTGCGTGCGTTCGCGGTCGGTGGGCGCGGGCAGCGCCACCACCTGCGCGATGCGGGGGTTGAGGTACTCGGTGATGCGCTTGATCGCGCCGCCCTTGCCGGCCGCGTCGCGGCCCTCGAAAATCACCACGAGGCGGGCGCCGGTGGCCTTGATCCACTCCTGCATCTCGACCAGTTCCGCCTGCAGGCGGGTGAGCTGGGCTTCGTACAGCTCGTTGTCGAGTTTCGGCTGCTTCTTGCTCATGGGCACATCCTGCCGTTCCGCCGTCGCGCGGGCGTCGAGTTCGCCGAAGTCCTCAGCAACCGGCGCGGTCGAGGGCGTCGGCGGCGAGCGTGCGTCCGAGGTCGATGAGCTCCGAGGCCCGGTGGAAGTCCCATGTCCGGCCGCTGTCCTGCGGCACCTCGATGAGCACGTCCGGCGGGTTCGCGGCCATGCGCAGCCGCGTGAGGAGCGCGCTGGACGCCTCCAGCGAGAGCGACACCACGTCGCCCGCGGTGAGTGCGGACGGCAATTCCTCGAACGCGTCGTCGGGGGCGGTGGGTTCGGACGCCGCGGGCTCCGGTGCGTCGCCGCGTCCGGTCAGGGCCGCGACCCGGTCGACGATGGAGCGGATGACCTCGCGTTCGAGGACGCCGGCCGCCGCGGCCCGGAATCTGTCTCCCCAGTCCGGCTCGAGCTCGTCCGCGGTCTGGACGAGCGGGTGCTCGCGCGGCGTCCGGCCCGACAGCGTGACGGCCACGGTGAGTTCGGCCGGCGTGCCCAGCAGCGGCTCCATCGGCACGGGGTTGACCAGGCCCCCGTCGGCGAGCAGCCGCCCGTTGATCATGACGGGCGTGATGGCGCTGGGAATGGCGATGGACGCCCGGATCGCCCGGAGGAGCGGTCCGCGCTGGAACCACACCTCCTTGCGCGAGGTGATGTCGGTCGCCACCGCCGTGAACGGGATGCCGAGCTCCTCGATGCGGACCGGACCCAGGATCTCGTCCACCCGCCCCATGACGCGCTCGGCCCGAATCAGCCCGGGTGCCCGCAGCGCCGGGTCGAGCAGGCGCAGCACCTCGCGCTGGGACAGTCCGGTCACCCAGTCGGTGTAGTCGTCGAGGCGTCCGGCCGCCTCCAGCCCGCCGACGAGCGCCCCCATCGAGGTGCCGGCGATGGCGACGACCGTGTGGCCGCGCTCTTTCAGCTCGGCGAGGACCCCGATGTGGGCATAGCCGCGGGCTCCGCCGGAGCCGAGGGCGAGGGCAACTTCCATACCCTCGATGGTAGGCGGAGGCCTTCCCTATCATGGGCGCATCGTCGTCGCGCCAGGGGAGTCGCCGTGATCTACCTGCCCACCTCGGTCCATCGGCAGGTGCTGTCGCCGTGGACCGGCCAGCCCGCGGGATTCACGATCGATCCCATCGGGGTCGAGGCCGTCCCGGCGGTTCCGGGGGCGGGTCCGGACGCCCGCGTCCAGGTGCTGGTCCATCTCGACATGCAACCCGAGCGGATTCGGTCCTGGCAGCAGCACCTGCTGGTGCAGCGCCTGGTGCGCGCCGAGGTCGGGGACGCCGTGGCGGGCGACGACTTCCATCGTCTCGTGGACGAGCGCGAGGCGTCCGTCGCCGACCGCGCCTGGGTCGATGGGGTCGTAGTCGTGGACGCCGTCGCCGTCACCGCCGCGATCTGGGAACTGGCCCCGACTCTGTGGGCGGTCTACACCGAACTCGGTGAGGACCGGATCGCCCTGGTCGGCAGCGATGTCCCGCGCGGGCTGGTCGCCCTGCGAACCGCCTCCACCGAGGAGGCGCGGGCGCTGCGGACCGAGGCCCTGCGCGTCTGAGGCCTCAGGCGCGGGCCCCCATCCGGACCGGTGTGATGCCGAGGGGTCGCGGCCCCACCGGCTCGGGGGTGATCCTCCCGGCGTTCTTGTGGGCGGTCGCGACCATGAGCTTGATCCGGTTGAGCTGGTTCACCTCGGAGGCGCCCGGGTCGTAGTCGATCGACACGACGTTGGCGTCCGGGTAGAGGCGGCGCAACTCGCGGAAGACGCCCTTGCCGACCACATGGTTCGGCAGGCAGGCGAACGGCTGGGCGACGATGATGTTGGGACAGCCGTCCTCGATGAGCTCCATCATCTCCGCGACGAGGAGCCAGCCCTCACCGGCGGTCGTTCCGAGCGAGATCACCGACTCGGCACGCTGGGCGAGAGTGTGCAGGTCGTGCGGGACGGAGAACTTGCCGCCCGCGCGCGCCAGCGCCCGCTTGGCCGGACGCTGGTAGGCCTCGATCAGCCACACCAGCCCCTGTTGGAGCCGGACGCCGCCCTTCGACCCGATACCGAGGTGGTCCAGGCGCCACTGCGAGGAGTGCATGTTCATCATGAAGAACTCCAACAGCCCGGGCAGGACCGCCTCGCACCCCTCCGACTCGATCACGCCGACGGCGTCGTTGTTGGCGTCTGGCTGGAACTTCACGAGGATCTCGCCCACGAGCCCCACCCGGGGCCGCCGGGGACCGTCGACGAGGTCGAGCGCGTCGAAGTCGGCGACGATGTGGTCCAGCAGCCACGCGTAGCCGATCCGGCGCCGCAGCGTCCGCGACCAGCCGCCGTCGGCGAAGAACTCCGCAGCGATGCCGTCCCACTTCTCGTAGAGGCGCTGGGCACTGCCGGGCACCTTCTCGTAGGGACGCACCCGCAGCAGCACGTTCTGGATGACGTCGCCGATCACGATGGCCTGGATGGCCCGGTGGATGAGCGCCGGCGTCAGCTTGAAGCCTGGGCTCTCCTCCAACCCCTGCGCGCTGATCGCCAGCACCGGCACCTGGGCGAAGCCGGCGTCCTTCAACCCCTTGCGGAGCATCCCGGCGTAGTTGGTGGCGCGGCACATTCCGCCGGTCTGGGTGATGACGACCGAGCTGTTGTCGGGGTCGGCGCCGCCTTCGACGAAGGTGTTGATCAGTTGGCCGATGACCATGATCGCGGGATAGCAGACGTCGTTGTTGACGTAGCGCAGCCCCGCCTCGACATCCGACGCCGAGGCGTGCTCCAGCAACCGCACGTCGTAGCCCATCCGCCGCAGGACCGGCATCACCAGCCTGAAGTGGATCGGCGCCATCTGGGGGGCGTAGATGGTGTGGTGTCGGCGGGCGTGCTTGTCGAACACCGGGAAACCGGTAGCCGCGGCGTCCGGATCGTAGGTGACGATCTCGGTCGAGGTCCGGCGTTCGGCGGTGGCTGCCTTGAGCGAACGGAGCCGGATCCGCGCTGCCCCCAGGTTGGAGACCTCGTCGATCTTGAGCACGGTGTAGACGTCGTCGGCGGCCTCCAGGATCTCCTGAACCTGGTCGGTCGTGACGGCGTCCAGCCCGCAGCCGAAGCTGTTGAGCTGCACCAACTGCAGCGACGGCTCGGAGCGCACCATCGCCGCCGCCTCGTATAGCCGGCTGTGGTAACTCCACTGGTCACGGACGCGCAGCGGGCGCTCCAACCGCGGGACGGTCGCGACGGCGTCCTCGCTCAACACGACCATCCCGAGTTGGGTGATCATCTCGGGGATGCCGTGGTTGATCTCCGGATCGACGTGGTAGGGCCGCCCGGCGAGCACGATGCCCTTGCAGCCGTGCTCGACCATGTACGCCAGCGCCCGTCGCCCCTCCGCCGCGATGTCGTCGCGGACCGCCTGGTCCTCGGCATAGCCCGCGGCGACCGCGTCTTGCGCCTCGGCGAGGGTGACGCCGAAGTCCTCGAAGATCTCCACCAGGCGCTCGGCCAACTTGGGCGGATTGGCCAGATTGACGAACGGATCGAGGTACTTGATCCCGACCTCGCGGAGCCGGTCGAGGTTCTTCTCGAGCACCTGCGGGTAGAAGGCGACGACGGGGCAGTTGAAGTTGTTGTCGGAGGCCTCGAAGTGCTTCTGCTCGTAGCTGACGCAGGGGTAGAAGATGGTCCGGACGCCGTGGTCCAGCAGCCACTCGATGTGCCCGTGGGCGAGCTTCGCCGGGTAGCAGACATTCTCGGACGGGATCGACTCCATGCCCTCGGAGAACAGCTCGTGGCTGGATCGTCCCGACAGCACCACCTTGAAGCCCAGCCGGGTGAGGATCGTGAACCACAGCGGGTAGTTCTCGTACATGTTGAGCACGCGCGGGATCCCGATCTCGCCGCGGGTCGCCTTGGCGTCGGTGAGGCGCCGGTAGCCGAAGATGCGCTTGTACTTGTAGTCGAACAGGTTCGGCACGGACGAGCGGCGCGGCGCCGCCTCCTCGGACGCCCCCCGCTCGCACCGGTTGCCCGAGACGTGCCGCGACCCGTCGTTGAAGGACGTGATCGTCAGCCCGCAGTGGTTCTGGCAGAGCTTGCACGTGCGCAGCTCGGTCTGCGTCTCGAAGCGGGCCAGCTCGTCGAGCCCGAGCAGCGCGCTGACCTCGCCCGGACGCCAGTGGCGCTGCGCGGTGAGCGCGGCCCCGAAGGCGCCCATGAGGCCGGCGATGTCCGGACGGACGACCTCGCGCCCGGTGAGCAGCTCGAACGCGCGCAGCACGGCGTCGTTGAGGAACGTCCCGCCCTGAACGACCACCTTCTCGCCGAGGGAGTCGGCGTCCTTGAGCTTGATGACCTTGTAGAGGGCGTTGCGGACGACCGAGTACGACAGGCCCGCCGAGATGTCGCCGACCGCGGCGCCCTCCTTCTGGGCCTGCTTGACCGAGCTGTTCATGAACACGGTGCAGCGGGAGCCGAGGTCCACCGGACGCTCCGACTGCAGCGCGCTGCGGGCGAACGAGCGGACATCGGTCCCCATCGTCTCGGCGAATGTCTGGAGGAACGATCCGCAGCCGGAGCTGCACGCCTCATTGACGGCGATGGAGTCGACCACGCCGCCGCGGATGCGCAGGTACTTCATGTCCTGGCCGCCGATGTCGATGACGCTCGTGACGCCCGGTGCGACGTGCTCCGCGGCTCGGTAGTGCGCCATGGTCTCGATCTCGCCGTCGTCCACCCGCAGCGCGGCCTGAATCAGGCCCTCGCCGTAGCCGGTGACGCACGAGCGGGCCAGGTAGGCGTCCGCGGGCAGGTGCTCGCGCACCCGCGTGACGATGTCGACCGCCGCCGTCACCGGGTCGCCGGCGTTCGAGGCGTAATGGCTGAACAGGATCTCCCCGGCCTCGTTGAGGACCACGCACTTGATCGTCGTGGAGCCGGCGTCGATGCCCAGGAAGCACGGTCCGGACGCCGTGGTCAGGTCGCCCTGGCGGACGGACGCCCGCGCGTGCCGCTCCTCGAATGCCCGGCGCTCGTCGTCGTCGGCGAACAGCGGTCGCATGGTGGTGGACGCCAGCGGCAACAAGGTGCCCCGTTCGGTGAGGGCCTGGACCAACTGGCTGACGAAGTAGTCGGCGCCACACGCCAGCAGCGCCGCCCCGATCGCGACGTAGAGCTGGGCGTCGGGGGGCGTGTGGAACGAGGTCACCTGCTCCGAGAGGGCGCGCTCGTAGGCCCGGCGGAGCTCGGGCAGGAAGTGCAGCGGGCCGCCGAGGAACACGAGGTTGCCGCGGATGGGGCGTCCGCAGGCCAGCCCGGCGATGGTCTGCGTGGCGACGGCCTGGAAGACGGACGCCGCGATGTCCGGGTGCGCCGCGCCCTGGTTGAGCAGCGGCTGGATGTCGGTCTTGGCGAACACCCCGCAGCGGGACGCGATGGGATAGAGGTGGTCGTAGCGGGCGGCAAGCGCGTCGAGTCCTGCGGCGTCGGTGTGCAGCAGCGTGGCCATCTGGTCGATGAATGCGCCCGTTCCGCCGGCGCAGGTGCCGTTCATGCGCTGTTCGGGGATGGGCTTGAGGTAGGTGATCTTGGCGTCCTCGCCGCCGAGTTCGATGACGACGTCGGCCTCGGGGTGGTGGCGCTCGATGGCCTCGGTCGCGGCGATGACCTCTTGGACAAAGCCCACGCCCATGAGCTCGGCGACCTGGAGACCGCCCGAACCCGTCACCCCCACCACCATGGAGGCGGCCGGGAACGCGCGCTCGATGTCGCCCAGGAGGGCGCGCAGCTCACCGCGGACGTCGGCATGGTGCCGGCGATAGTCGGAGAAGACGACGCGCGAGCCGTCGAGCACGACGGCTTTGACCGTCGTGGAACCGATGTCGAGACCCAAGGAGAGGGGTGTCGTCCGCATGTACGCTCCCGTAACCGAATGATCGTTCTAGTTCAGGGTACTGTAGTTTGGTGGTCCTGAGGAGGGGACATGTCCGCTGGACGCGTGACGAAGCGGGACAGCATCGTGGCTGCGGCCGCACGGCTGATCGTGACGGAGGGCGTCCATGCGGCGTCGATCTCCGAGATCATCGAGGAATCGGGGTCGTCCGCGGGGACGATCTACCACCACTTCGCCAACAAGAACGACATCGTGTTGGCCGTCGCCCGCATGGCGGTGGTCGAGCCGCTGCAGGATCTGCTCGCCGCCCACGCGGGCGGGGGCATGGCCCCCTCGTCGATGTTCCGGGCGATCGTGACGACCGTCCTGTCCGGCGAGGTTCAGTCGGCGCTCATCGTCCAGTTGTGGGCTGGGTCGTCCAGCGAGCCGCAGTTGAAAGAGATCCTGCGGGCCCAGATGGCGGACATCCGCACCGAAATGCTCGTCCAGTTGGCCGAGTGGCTGCGGGGGCGGGGGGTTCCGGACGCCGAGGCGCGGGCCGAGACCGTGGCCGCGGTCACGATGGGGCAGGCGATGGGCCTGCTCGCGCAGCGGACGCTGGTTCCCGACCTTGACGAGGCCGGATACGTCGAGGAGGCCTGCCGGCTCCTGGACGCCGTGGCGGCCTGAGCACGGATTGGGCGCCCGGGGCGGGCAGGGCTACCATCGGGGCCATCCTCGTTCTTAGGGGGACGCCATCACCCACGTCGCTGTCCACGACGCGCCGACGCGTCGTCGCTCCGTAGCCGCCGGCACCGCCGGCAACCTCGTCGAATGGTTCGACTGGTCGGTCTACGGCTTCTTCGCCCCGTACTTCGCCGCCTCGTTCTTCCCCGCCACCGACCGCGTCGCGCAGTTGCTGAGCGCGTTCGCCGTCTTCGCGGTGGGGTTCTTCGTGCGGCCGATCGGCGGCGCGGTCCTCGGGTCGTACGCCGACCGCCACGGCCGCCGCGCCGGTATGACCCTCACGATCCTGCTCATGGCCGGCGCGTCGCTCGCCATGGCGCTGATCCCGCCGTTCGCGGTCATCGGCGTGTGGGCCCCCGTGCTGCTGGTGGCCGCGCGCTGCGTGCAGGGCTTTTCTGCGGGCGGCGAGTTCGGCACGTCCAGCGCCTACCTCGTCGAGAACGCAGCTCCGGGACGCCGCGCCTTCGCGGGCATGTGGCAGCAGGTCTCCGTGGGGGCCGGGACCCTGTCGGCCTCGCTGCTGGCCTCGTTCATGTTCGCCACCCTGCCCGGTCCGGCGCTGGCCGAGTGGGGATGGCGTGCCGCTTTCGCGCTGGGCGCCGTCCTCGGGGTCGTGGGCCTCTACCTGCGGACGCGCGTCCCCGATACCGCGGCCTTCGAGGGCGTGCAGCAGGAGGGCCGGGTGGAGCGTCGGCCGCTGACCGAGGTGTTCCGCCGGTACCCGCGCGAGGCCCTGCGGGTCATCGGGCTCGTCGCCGCGGGCACGGCGCTCGTCCAGTTCTGGTTCGTCTACCTGCCCACGCTGGCCCAACTCCGCACGGGAGCCCCCTTGAAGGTGGGCCAGCCCGCCGCTGCCGTCGGGCTCGCCGCGTTCACCGTCTGCCTGCCGCTGTTCGGGTGGCTCTCGGACCGTTACGGGCGGCGTCCGATGCTGCTGACCTTTGCCCTCGGGTCTGCGGCCACGTTCGCGCCGCTGCTGCTGAGCCTGCAGCCCACGTTCGGGAGCATCGCGCTGGCCGCCGCCGTCTCGGGGGTGTTCCTGTCGGCGTACGCCGGCTCGCTGGCCGCCGTGATGGCCGAGCAGTTCCCGCCCGAGGTGCGCACGGCAGGCATCTCCCTGCCCTACGGCGTCGCCGTCGCGGTCTTCGGGGGCCTCACGCCGATGGTCGCGACCGCGCTGGCCGGGCCGGACACGTTCGGCTGGCTCCTCGCCCTGGGCATCGGGGTGTCGCTGGTGTCGGCGCTGGTGTTTTGGCGGACGCGGGAGACCAAGGACCTCGCGATCTAGGGCGGTTCCGCGGCTTGGCCTGGAGACCTCGGGTTCGCGGTGATCGAGTCGCCGACGAGGAGGGGCTACCGTGATCTGGAAGCGAGGGACCGCGCTCGCGGCCACTGAGGCGGCGGTCGGTTGCACCACCCCTCCTCACCCCCAGGCACCCCCACGGTCACGCCCGTCGTGGTGTCCACGCCGACGACAGGGGAGACCTTCACGCTGACCCAGGCGACCTCCAGGTCGGTCGGCTCGTTCGTGGTGACGTTGGGCAATACCCGGCGCGAGGACGACGGATGCGTGCGCGTCCCGAGCTCCGCAGGCCCGGAACAAACCGTCCTCCACCCCGGCGACAGCCACGCGTTTCCCGGCGTCGGCACCATCACCGCCTTGTCGGTCGCCCTCAAGGATGCTGTGCCCGGTCCGACCGGGGGAGGACCGAGGTCGTGTTGACTCTGTGGCCCTCCTAGCCGGGAGGGGGTGCTGCGGGCCCGGAGTGTCGGCGTCGGCCACGTGGCGAGGTCGGCGCGTTCGATCGGCCCGTGGGGGCCGACACGAGCGCGGCCCGGGGTGCCCCGATCGACGGGAGACGCCCTTGGGTTGGAGTCTTGCGTGCCCGTCGGACCGGACGGTGGGTGAGCCGGAGGTCCCGCGACAGGTCGCTGCGCGACTGCGGGGGGACGCCAACCCTCCCCGCCCCGCAGGTCTCGCGGGTACTGTGCTGTGTGCGGCTCCATGCGGGGCTCGCCGGGACTCGAGGCTCAGGGGGATGGTCGTCGTGCGCGTTCAAGGAATTGGTCATCGTTCGCTGTGGCGGTGGGTGGCGGCGTGGTGTGCTGCCTTGTTGGTGGCTGCCGGTCTGGGGGTCGTGGCGACGCCGGCGGCGTCCGCGTCCGCGACCGACGGCGCGATTCGAGGCTGGGGCGAGGGGGTGAGCGGCGAGACACGCGCTCCTCAGGGGGTAACGCCGTCGGTAGCGGTCGCGGGCGGCTACAGGAACAGCGCCGTCGTGAAGAGCGACGGGTCCGTCGTCGTCTGGGGTCGAGCCGACGAGGGCCAGACGGACACCCCGGTCGGGTTGTCCGGCGTGATCGCTGTAGGGGTTGGCGATCACCACGGCCTGGCACTGAAGTCCGATGGAACGGTGGTGGCCTGGGGGCTGAACCATGACGGGCAAGTCGATATTCCGGCGGGGCTGTCTGGAGTGACAACGATCGCCGCCGCCGGCGCGCACAACCTCGCGGTGAAGTCCGACGGGACGGTGGCTGCTTGGGGCTCGAACCGTTACGGCGAGTCATCGGTCCCCGCAGGCCTCTCGGGAGTCGTCGCGGTGAGCGGCTCGATCTCCCACAGCCTTGCTTTGAAGCGCGACGGCACCGTGGTGGCGTGGGGAAGCGACTCCGTAGGACAGACGTCCGTGCCTTCCGGGCTGTCGGGAGTAGTGGCGATCTCGGCGGGGGAGAGTCGCAGTCTGGCGCTGAAGTCAGACGGATCCGTTGTGGCGTGGGGCGCCAACGAGTACGGAGCGAACGCGGTGCCGAGCGGCCTGAGCGGTGTTGTCGCCATCAGTGCAGGGCACGACCACACCCTGGCCTTGAAGGGCGATGGGAGCGTGGTCGCATGGGGCAGGAACGACGCGGGGCAGGCCACGGTCCCCACGGGATTGTCCGGTGTCACGGCGATTGCCGCGGGGTACAGTCATTCGCTCGCGCTGAAGTCCGACGGGTCCGTCGTCGCTTGGGGTAGTGACGATTTCGGGCAGAGCTCGACCCCGGTGGCACTGGCCCGTGCGCAGGCGGTGGCGGCAGGTGGGGGACACAGTCTGGCGTTGACCGCCGCGGGAACGGTCGTGGGCTGGGGAGCGAACGGGCGGGGTCAGACGAGTGTCCCCGTGGGGCTGTCGGGAGTCACGGCGATCGCGGCCGGCGGGGACCACAGCATGGCGTTGACGTCCAAGGGATCGGTCGTGGCCTGGGGGGCCAACGACGAAGGGCAGAGTTCGGTGCCGGCTGGGTTGTCGGGAGTCACGGCGATTTCCGCGGGCGCGCTGCACAGCGTCGCGTTGCGGTCCGACGGGACCGTGGTGGCGTGGGGCGCCAACGGCGCCGGACAGGCCACGGTCCCCGCTGGGCTGTCGGGCGTGACGGCCATCTCGGCCGGCTCCAACCACACCCTGGCTCTGAAAGCCGATGGGACGGTCGTGGCCTGGGGCTGGAACCAGAGCGGCGAGATCTCGGTGCCCGCGGGGTTGTCGGGGGTCGTCGCGATCGCGGGCGGCGCAGGACACAGCCTGGCGTTGAAGAGCGATGGCACGGTCGTCGCCTGGGGCGCTAACGAGGACGGGCAGAGTATCGTCCCGGCGGGGCTGACCGGGGTCACGGCGATCGCAGCCGGAATGAACAGCGTCGCGTTGAAGAGCGACGGCACCGTGGTGGCCTGGGGTCTCAACGAGCGCGGAGAGTCGACAGTCCCGGCGGGGCTGTCGGGGGTGACGGCACTGTCGACCTCGTGGCGTCACACGCTGGTGCTCGTGGGTGCCTCAACCCCTGTGGTTCCGGGCGTCTTCCGCACCGTGTCGCCGTGCCGAGTTCTGGACACGCGGGTGCCTGTCGGCGTACAGGCCAAGGCACGAATTGCCGGTGACGGTGTGCTCTCCGTGCGGGTGGCGGGCGCGTGCGGGGTTCCCGTCGCTGGGGTGGGAGCCGTAGCACTGAACGTGACCGTCACGAATCCGGACCGTGAGGGGCACGTGACCGCATGGCCAGGAGACGGACCCGCTCCGAACGCGTCGAATCTGAACTTCGCGCGTGGCCAGACCGTAGCGAACCTGGTCATCGTAGGAGTCGCATCCGATGGGACGATGCGGCTGAGGAACGGCTCGTCCGGTCCGGTTGACCTCGTGGCAGACGTGGCTGGCTGGATCCCCGCGGGCGCGCCTCAGGTGCCAGGAGCTTTCGTGGCCGTGTCACCGGCGCGGCTGCTCGACACGCGGGTACCCGCAGGCCAGGCGACGCCTGTCGCAGGCTTGGGTGAAGCCGTGGTGCAGGTGGCCGGCCGGGCAGGCGTGCCTGCCGACGGGGCGAGTGCCGTGGTGGTGAATGTCACGGTGGTCGATCCCCTTGCCGCAGGGTATCTGACGGCGTATCCGTCGGATGCGACGCCGCCGTTGGCGTCGAACGTGAATTTCGCCGCCCGGCAGACCGTGCCGAATCTGGCCGTCGTCAAGATGGGTGCGGACGGGCGGATTCGCGTGAAGAACGGGTCGACGTCGTTCGTGCACGTCGTGGTGGATGTGTCGGGCTACTTCGTGGGGGGCGTGCCCACCGATGCCGGGGCCTTCGTGAGTGCTGTTCCCACGCGGATCCTGGATACACGCGAGGGGCTCGGCGGCTCTTCTCGGGTGGCAGGCAACGGTGGTGTCGTGTCTTTGCAGGTGACGGGTCGGGGTGGCGTTCCCTCTACAGGGGTGAGCGCGGTGGTGCTCAACGTCACAGAAACCAACGCGCAGGCAGCGGGGTATGTGACGGTCCATCCGACCGGGAGCGTAGTTCCGAACGCCTCGAACCTGAACTTCGTGGCGGGCCAGACGGTTCCGAACCTGGTGATCGTGCAGGTGGGCAGGGACGGCAAGATCGACCTGCGCAACTTCTCCGCCCAGCCCGTCGACCTAGTGGCCGACCTCGCCGGCTACTTCCTCGGCTGACCTACGACTCGGGGGCGTCGGCGTCCGGGCCCAGCCCGCGCAGGAAGTCCTCGACTTCGGCGCCCAACTCCTCCGCCGACGGTAGGTCGGCGGAGGAGGGGAGCCCGTGGCGTCCCGCGGCGTGGGCGTCGTAGGACCGTTCGAGTTCGGCAACCATCTGGGTGAGTTCCGCGGACTGCGCCACCTGGGCGTCGATGGCGCCGAGGGCCGCGTCGGACGCCTGGGTCAGGACTCCCGGCGGGACATCGAGACCGGTGACGTCGCGCAGGGCGTCCAAGATGGCCACGGTGGCCGCCGGGTAGTCGCTGTCGGCGAGATAGTGCGGGACGTGCGCCAGCAGTCCGAGGACGCCGTGTCCTCGCTCGCCGAGCCGGACCGTCAGCAGGGCGTTGAACGACGCGCTCACCCCGAAGGTGCCCAGGGAGGAGTGGTGGTCCGGCAGGAGGTCGGATCGCGACGCGAACCGCGACACCGACACCGGCCGCGTGTGCGGTGCCGGGGAGGGCATCGACTGCACCAGCACGGTGCGCTCCACGCCCAACTGCTCCACGAGATGCCCCACGGCGGCGGCCATGCGCTCCCACTGCAGCGACGGCTCCGGGCCGGTGAGCAGCAGGAAGTCGGTACCCGAGGCGTCCGTCACCTGACGAAGCACGATTTCGGGACCCGTGTAGCGCTCGAAGTGGTCGCGGTCGAAGACGACGTGCGGGCGGCGCCCGGTGTAGTCGTGCAGTTGGTCGACGTCGAACCGCCCGAGGGGGTGGTTGGGGAGGGTGTCGAGCACGTGGGCGTCCAGGATGCGCTGGGTGTGCCCGACGTCCGCGAAGTGGCCGAGGGTGACCACGAGCGTCCGGACGTGGAGGGTCCGCTGGTCGACGAAGTCGTCCCAACTGAACAGGCTGGTCGGGTCGAGCACGGCAACTCCTCTCGGTCGACGGGGTTGTCCATCGGGTACAACGCGGCGCCCGGCGGGCACATTCCCCGGTCGGGAATATGATTGAAACCTAAACTGTTGTGGAGGGTGTCCACACCGAAGGGAGCAGCCATGCCTGCCGTCACTGCCGACACGCTCACGCTCGACCGCATCGTCGCGCCCGCCCCGGACGCTCGCGAGCGGCGGGTCGTGTCCATCACCCGGGGCCCGACCGGCTTCGAAGGGGAGGGATTCCCTGTCCGCCGGGCGTTCGCCGGGGTGCGCCCCGAACTCCTCGACCCGTTCGTCCACATGGACCAGATGGGGGAGGTCGAGTACGGGCCGGGCGAGGCGCTCGGCACCGACTGGCACCCGCATCGCGGTTTCGAGACCGTCACCTACATGCTCGACGGGCGCTTCCGTCACCAGGACTCCCACGGCGGCGGCGGGCTCATCGAGGGCGGCGGCACCCAGTGGATGACCGCGGGGGGCGGCGTCCTGCACATCGAGACGCCGCCGGCCGAACTGGTGGATTCGGGCGGGCTGTTCCACGGCATCCAGTTGTGGGTGAACCTGCCGGCCCGCGACAAGCTGATCGCGCCCGCCTACCAGAACCTCACCGCCGAGACGGTCCGACTGTTGGCGTCCTCGGACGCCGGCGCGCTGGTCCGCGTGATCGCCGGCGACATCGACGGGCACGTCGGTCCGGGGTCCACGCACACGCCGATCGCGATGGTGCACGCGACGGTCCAGCCGGGGCAGCGGTTGTCCCTGCCGTGGAACACGTCGTTCAACGCGCTGGCCTACGTCCTGGCGGGACGCGGCACCGTCGGCCTGGACTCCCGTCCGATCGGCGAGGGCGATCTCGTGGTCCTGGCCGACGGCGACCGCCTCGGGTTCACCGCCGACGCCCGGCAGGACGGCAACCGCCCCGCGCTGGAGCTCCTCGTGCTCGGCGGACGGCCGATCCGCGAACCCGTCTTCCACTACGGGCCGTTCGTGATGAACACCCGCGAGGAGATCATCCAGGCGATCGAGGACTTCAACGCCGGACGCCTCGGCCAGGTGCCGCCGGACGCCGTGCGTCCCTACCGCGGGCGCGCCGCGCGCTAGGGAACCGCTGATGAGTGCTGTTCTTGGCGAGGACGGGCCGGGCGAGATGAGCTGGAACCCCCGAGTTCGTGGGCTCGTATGGACCATACGGGCCCAGATCGAGGGGATTCGGATCGCTCGATCGGGGCCGCCGCAGCCAGAACATGAACGATCGGCGTGACCCTAGAAGCGCGCCCGGTCACGGGCCAGGTCCGCCAGCGGCCTGGGGCCCGCGATGGCGCGCCGCCGGACGCGGAGGTAGCCGTCCGCGTCCGGCTCCACGCGCCAGTGCACGAGGGTGAGCATGCCGTCCGCGAGCTCGATACCCGACATGTACCGCGGGAGACTGCAGCCCCCGGTGTTGAGGTACGGCGGATCGTCTTCGCGGGGGAAGCGTTCGCGGTGGGTGTGGCCGCAGATGAGCGGAATGCCCGTGCGGCGGATCCAGCGGGTGTAGTTGCGTTCGACCTTGTGGCGCTTGAACGAGTTCCGGACGGGGCTCGTGGGGGAGTGGATCCCGAACATGTGGAGGTACTTCCAGAACAGCCGGAACGTGGTCATCGTGACCCGCCAGTTCTGGTCGTTGCTGAAGTCGCCTTGGTGGCCGTGGACGGCCAGGATTTCGTCGCGCGTCCCACGGCGGCGCAGCCGCAGGGCCGGCAACGGCTGGAGCCCGCGCAGGAACGCCTCGCGGCGTCCGGTGGCCGGGTCGCGGACCGCGTCGAGTTCGCGACGGACGAACCCCGGGTCGCTGAGCTGATGGTCGTGGTTGCCGTAGAGGCGGCGGTAGCGCCCGAGCTCGTGAAAGCGCCGGATCCGGTCCCAGACGGGGGCGTGCGCCCGCAAGATGTAGCGGTACTGGAACTCCCACAGGTCGTCGGAGTCGCCCAGTTCGACCAGTGTGAACCCCTCAGCCAGGTAGTGGTCGAGGGCGACGAGGAAGGTGTTGCTGTTCTTCGCGAACTCGTCGTGGGCGCTGCCGTCGCCGCGATGGGCGTCGCTCAAGAAGACGTACCGGGCGTCGTCGTCGAACTCCTCCACGGGGGCGGTCGTGTAGGCGTCGTCGAGGCGGTCCCGGGTCTTCATGGGTGTCAGCGTAGGTGGCACCGGGCCCGGCGGTGCTACGTTGACCGCAGCCAATGACCGTCGTGGGAGGTTGACCGTGGCCGGTGGACTCGCCGCCCTGCTCGATGACGTCGCCGTGATCGCCAAGATGGCCAGCGCCGCCAGCACCAAGGCCGTGGGCGTCGTCGTGGATGACGCGGCCGTCACGCCGCGCTACGTGCACGGGTTCAACCCGGCCCGCGAGCTTCCGATCATCGCGAAGATCGCGCTGGGCTCGATCCGCAACAAGCTCGTCTTCATCCTGCCCGCGGCCCTGCTCTTGAGCCAGTTCGCCCCCTGGCTGCTGACGCCCATCCTGATGCTCGGCGGCCTCTACCTCGCCTTCGAGGGCGCGGAGAAGGTGTGGGAGATCGTCAGCGGCCATCACGACGAGGCCGCCGAGGAGCCCGCCGTCGACCGGGGTCCCGATGTCGAACGGGCGATGGTCCGGGGCGCCATCCGGACCGACTTCATCTTGTCGGCCGAGATCATGGTGATCTCGCTGGCCAGCGTGGCCAGCGAGGCCTTCTGGCCGCGGCTCATCACCCTCGTCATCGTCGCGTTGGTGATTACGGCGCTCGTCTACGGCGTGGTCGCCATCATCGTGAAGATGGACGATGTCGGGCTTCACCTGGCTCAGAGCGGATCGCGCGGCGCTCGCGCCTTCGGTCGCGGTCTGGTCGCCGGAATGCCGCGCCTGCTCAACGTGCTCTCCACCGTCGGGATCGCGGCGATGCTCTGGGTGGGCGGCCACATCCTCCTCTCCGGCGCGGCGACCCTGGGGTGGAGCGCACCGCTGGAACTCGTCCACCACCTGGCCGCCCCCGCCGAGCAGGTCGCAGCGGTCGGCCCCTTCTTGGCGTGGCTCGTCGACACCCTGTGCTCCGCGGTGGTCGGGCTCGTCGTCGGCGCCGTCCTGGTCGCTGTCCTGCACCTGATCCCGAAGCGCTCCCAGCCAGCTCAGGAGGCCGCGGCCGACCACTGACCGGTCGACCCGCCCGCGGCCTGTCGTCGGACCGGGTGCGGTCAGCGTGGGCCGAGGAGTCGGACGCGGAGGGCGTCCTCGCGCTGCAATCGCAGCCAGTCGCGTCGGCCGCGCTCGGCGATCACAGCCAGCAGAATGTCCTCCTGGTTGACCCACTCCGGCGGCTGCGGGGACAGATGGGGCCGCACATCGGCCAGTAGCCGGGACGCCAACTCCCCCCGGGACGCCGGCGCGAGCGATTCCCGGCGCTGCAGGAACTGCCGGACCGTCATGGCCAGGGTCGTCGGCAGCGACGCGATGTCGGCGCCGGCCGCCCAGGCGGCCAGGTGCGGCGGCATCGGGGCGGGCGGGGGCGTGGACAGCTTCACGCGCTCGTGGATGACGAAGGTGCCCGCGGCTAGGTCGCCCAGGCGTTTGCCGCGGCCGTTGATGAGCATGGTGAGGATCGCGGCCACGCCGCCGGTGACCCAGACCTCCACGAACCCCACCAGCGCCCGGACGAGCGCCTGCCGGGTCGCGATGGGTCCGGTGTCGTCGCGGACGACCCGCGTGCCGCACGCCAGCTTGCCGAGGGAACGCCCATCTGAGACCACCTCAATGGTGGTGGGCAGGCCCACGAACAGGAACACGGTCAGGCTGACGACGAACGCTCCCGACAGCGCCTGGTCCCAGCGAGAGACCGCCGGTGCCACCGCGATCAGGATCGTGACGAACAACACCGCCCCGGCGAAGGAGTCGATCAGCCCGCCCGCGACGCGCAGGACGAACCCCGCGACGGGGACGTCGAGCGCGACCGCCTCGCCGATGACGATGTCATCGGCTCCGACGCCGAGGGTGGCTGCCATGCCCCGAACCTATCGCGTCGCGCCCGTTCGTCCCGGCTAGGGTGGCGCCGTGGACCTGGACGCCTATGTCGCCGCGCATCGGGCCGAGTGGCGCGAGCTCGAAGCGCTGCTCGCCAAGCCGCGACTCACGGCGTCCGACACCGACCGCATGATCGAGCTGTACCAGCGCACGGGCACCCACTTGTCGGTCCTGCGCTCGGTCACGCCCGACCCCACGCTGGTCACCGCGCTGTCGGCGCTCCTCGGCCGCGCCCGTCGCCGGATGGGGGCGCGGCGCACCTCGACATTTCGTGGGGTCGTCGGGTTCTTCACCGACTCGTTCCCGGCCGCGCTCTACCGGTTGCGCTGGTGGTGGATCGTCACCGGTTTGGCCTGCGTCGCGGTCGCGGTCGCGTTCGGGTGGTACCTGGTGCTGCATCCGGAACTGGAGAGCCGGATCGGCACGCCGGAGGAGATCAGGCAACTGGTCGAGGTCGACTTCGAGCACTACTACTCCACCTATGCCGCGTCGAGCTTCGCCCTGCGGGTCTGGACCAACAACGCGTGGGTGTCGGCCCAGGTGATCGCGATGGGCGTCCTGGGCGTCCCGGTCGTGCTGATCCTGCTCAACAACATGCTCAACCTGGGCCTCGTCGGCGGCATCCTGACCAACCACGGTGCGGCCCACGTGTTCTGGGGGTTGATCCTGCCCCATGGGCTGCTGGAGCTGACCGCGGTCTTCGTGGCAGGCGGGTCCGGGCTGCGCCTGTTCTGGTCGTGGGTGGCGCCCGGCCCTCGGACGCGGACCGCCGCGTTGGCGCGGGAGGGGCGCACGACGGTGGGGATCGCCGTCGGGCTGGTGGCGGTGCTCGCCATCTCGGGGGTGATCGAGGCGTTCGTCACGCCGTCGCCGCTGCCGACCTGGGCGCGGATCGCCATCGGCATCCTCGCGTGGCTGGCGTTCCTCGCCTATGCGCTCGGGGTGGGGCGTGCCGCGTCCTACCGAGGACACGACGGCGACGTCGCCGCGGTGGACCGAGAAGAGGGCCTGATCGCCGTCGAATGAGCCTCAGAGCTTGCCGCGGGACTTGAGCGCCAGGTAGTGGTCGACGAGCGCGACGGGCAGGGCGGCGGGCGGCTCGTCGAGCACCGTCACCCCGAGGTGGGCCAGGGCCGCGGCGGTCCGCTGGCGCTGCTCGCGCGTGACCTCGGCGGCGACCGCCCCGTACACCTCCTCGGCGTCGGCGCGCGCGGACGCCATCGCGTCGAGTTCCGGGTCGGACACCGAGGCCAGCACGATGCGGTGGCGCTGGGCGAGCTGCGCCAGCGTCGGCAGCAGCGTCTCGGCAACCGCCGCGGGCTCCAGCGGCGTGAGCAGCACGAGCAGGGACTGCTGCCGCCCCTGGCGGGCGATCGCCGAGCCGAGCTCGGTCCAGTCGGCCTCCACGAGGGCCGGATCGAGGTGGCTCATGGCCTCCGACAGCCGAGCCAGGACGTCGGTCCGGGACGGCCGGGCGACCGTCGCGCGCACCACCTGGTCGCCGGCGACGAACCCGACGTGATCCCCGGCCTTGGCGGCCACGGCGGCGAGCAGGAGGGCCGCGTCCATGGCGGTGTCCAGGCGCGGGGTGTCGCCTACCCGCCCGGCCGACAACCGCGACGTGTCGAGCACGAGGAGGATGCGGCGATCCCGTTCGGGCCGCCACGTCCGCACGACGATGGTGCGGCGCCGGGCCGTCGCCCGCCAGTCGATGGAGCGCACGTCGTCGCCGTCGACGTAGTCACGCAGGGAGTCGAACTCGGTGCCTTGCCCCCGGGTGCGGACGGCCGCGCGCCCCTCGATCTGCTGGAGCTTGGCCAGCATGCCCGGCAGGTGCTTGCGGCTGGGGAACGCGGGCAGCGCTCGGACGAACCCCGGGGCCTCGTACCCGAGCTGTCGGGCGGCCAGCCCGAGGGGACCCAGCGACCGGACCGTCACGCGATCCGCCGGACGCTCGCCGCGGCGCGTGGGGTACAGAGGCGTGACGAGCCGCGTCCGCTCTCCGCCGCGCAGCCGCAGCCGATGACGGTTGTCGGACGCCCCCGCCGATGGCACCCAGGCGTCGCGCACGACCCCGCGGATCGTGCGCCGACCGGTGTTCGTCAGGACCAGCGTGGACGCCGACGCCTCGCCCACCCGGACCGGATTGGCCGGCAGACGCTCGACGACCAGGCGGCGGGGGCTCGGCGCCGCGGCGACATCGAGTGCGACCAACACGGCGACCAGCAGGATCCAGGCTCCCACCGTGTTGGTCTCGGGACGCCACGCGACCGCCCCCAGGCCGAGGGCCAGGAGGGCGACGGTGCGTCCGGTGAGGTGCATGTCAGCGGGGCACCGGCACGGAGTCGATGGCGCTGGAGAGCACGGCGTCGACCTGGACGCCCTCGAGTTCGGCCTCGGGGCGCAGGCTGAGGCGGTGGGCGATCGTGGACGTGGCCAGGGCTTTCACGTCGTCGGGGGTGACGAAGTCGCGGCCGTTGAGCCAGGCCCACGCCCGGGAGGTCGCCAGCAGCGCCACGGCGGCACGGGGCGA
This sequence comes from uncultured Nigerium sp., assembly GCA_964482465.1. Taxonomy (GTDB): domain Bacteria; phylum Actinomycetota; class Actinomycetes; order Propionibacteriales; family Propionibacteriaceae; genus Propioniciclava. The sequence goes on from CAYZXQ010000011.1 coordinate 57,142, forward strand.
CATGCCGAGGGCCAGCGAGGGCGCGCTGCGGGTCGCTCGGGCGATGTCGACGATGTAGGCCACCACCTCGGGCCGGATCAGCACGCGCTTGACCGCCGCGACCCCCGCCTCCAGGTCGGCCGCCGAGGCGACCGGTCGGACCCCCGCCGCCGCGAGGTCACCGGGATCGAAGCCGAGGGCGTGTCGCTGGACGATCTCGACCTCGGCGTCGCGCGGCGGGATCGGCATGTCGACCTTGAGGAGGAACCGATCCAACTGGGCCTCCGGCAGGGGATAGGTGCCCTCGTACTCGATGGGGTTCTGGGTGGCGGCGACGAGGAAGGGGGTGGGCAACTGCCGGGCGAGGCCGTCCACCGTGACCTGCCGCTCGGCCATGGCCTCCAACAGCGACGACTGGGTCTTGGGCGGCGTCCGGTTGATCTCGTCGGCGAGCAGCAGGTTCGTGAAGACCGGGCCGGGACGGAACGTGAAATCCGCCTTCGAGGCGTCGTAGACCAGCGAGCCGGTGACATCGCCGGGCATCAGGTCGGGGGTGAACTGCACCCGTTTGTGGTCGACCGACAGACTCATGGCCAGCGCCCGCACGAGCAGGGTCTTGGCCGTGCCGGGGACGCCCTCCAATAGGACGTGCCCGCGGGTCAGCAGGGCGATCAGCAGCCCGGCGACGGCGGCATCCTGACCGACGACGGCCTTCGCCACCTCGGCGCGGACGTCCCAGAGTGCTTGGCGGGCGCGCTGGACGGAGGGGCCCGAGTCGGCGGGGGGCGTGGGGGATTGGCTCATGGTCGTGCCTCCTGTTCGAGGGTGGCCAGCGCGTTGGCGAGGGCCACCAGCGCGGTGTCGTCGGGGGTGCGGGGATCGAAGAGCAGGGACCCGACCTGGTGCGGGTCGCGTCCGGTGGCGCGGGCGACGGCCGACACCAACGCCGCCGGGTCGGCGTCCGGAGCCAGGGCCAGCCGGGTGCGGAGTCGGGCGCGGGTGGTGCGCTGGAGCACGGCCGCCGCATGCGCGGTGTCGTGGGCGGTGAAGTAGAGCTGCGCACGGCTCCGCGTGGTCTCGATCGCCTTGACCACGACCGGAAGCGGCTCGACGACGAGGCGTCCGAGGCGCCGTCCCCGCCAGAGCATCGCCCCCAGCGTCACGGCGCCGAGCATCAACAGCGCCACCTGGCCCCAGGGGGGCATGAGGTCGGGCTCGGTGTCGGCGGGTGTGGTCTCCGAAGGGTCGAGTTCGCTGGCGTCCGGGCCGTACCAGACGAGGTGGGGATCGCGAGTCAGCAAGCGGAGCGCCAGGACGGCGTGGGACTCCTTGACGATCTCGCCGTTCGTCATGAGGGACCGTTCGGACAGCGCATCCACGGCGGGCCGCGTGCCGCTGGGGGGCAGGGACACCAGCTTGGCCGCGGTTTCGGCGGTGAAGCAGGTCGTCGCCGTGCCCGCCACCTCCGGCCCGTACCACTGCCCCGCGTTGACGATCCGCTCCGCTTGGCCGATCACGTCCGTGGTACACCCGGACGCGATGGTCTGGTGCAGGCCCGGGCCGGCGGCGGTGCGTACGGGGAATCCCGTCTCGGTGAGGACGTCCTGGTACAACCCCACCAGCACGACATGCCGAAAGTGCGGGGCCTGCTCGGCCACGGCCCTGCCGGTCGAGGCGGTGGCGCGTTCGGACGCCGTGACTACCAGCGTGGCGGGTCCCTCCAGGCTCGCGCTCGCGGTGGCGAGTTGGGCGGCGGACCGCACGACCGTGATGCGGACGCCGTGCTCCTGAGTCACCTGCGCGACCGCGCGGGCGCCGTTGGAGGTCGAGTTCTCCGGATCCAGGGTCGCGCGGCTACCCGTCGGCCACAGGAGGAAACCCGAGAGGGCCGCGAGGAGCATCGAGAGCACGATCCAGGTCGCCGTGCTGCTCAGGTGGCGGCGTGCGGCGCTGGCCAGGGGCGTGGCGACGACCCCGTTCACCGCGTCGCCACCGGGGACATCGCGCGCAAGGAAGCGCCGAGGGCGAAGATCGCGCCGGCCTGCTCGCGGGTGGCGCGTGGGGGAGGTTGCATGCCGTAGGCGGCCACGTCGAACCATTCGGCGGCGGCGTGGAGGTCGCCCGCGGCGTCCGGAAACGCGGTCGCGATGACGTGCGCGACCTCGCGTGCGGTGCGTCCTGGACGGTCGCCGAGGACGGCCCGACGGTCGAGGTCGGAGACGATGGCGCGGAAGCCGGCGATGACGGCCGCGTCCCAGTCGCCGGCCGACCAGGCCTGCTGCGCCGTGGCGAGGTATTCCTCGGGGGTGATGGCGGCGTCGATGAGCTCGGTGGTGGCTTCGCGGGGGGTGCGCGCCACGCGCCGGGCGCGGACGCCCCACAAGAGGAGGGAACCGAACAGGGCCGCGAGCAGGGCGACCACGAGCGTGGTCCCGGTGGCCTGCCCGCCCGGGACGTTCACCCCGCCCAGGTACTCGCTCAGCCACGCCACGAGATCGCTGAGCCAGTCGCTGCCTCGCGCGTAGACGGGCTTGGCGAGTTCGCGGACGAGCCAGTCGCGCGCCTCGTTGGGCGTGGGATCCACCGGAAGTTCGAAGGGTGTCATGTCAGGCACCCGCGTCCCGCGCGACCTCATCGAGGAGGGTGAGGTCGAGGCCCTCGGTGCGCATGCGCGTGTCGATGTACAGCAACGAGGTCACGCCCGCCAGGAACGGGGCGATGACTGCTCCGGACGCCGTGCGCGCCAGAAGGGCGCCCGTCGTGGTGATCGTGAGCATGAGCGACTCGTCGTAGTTCGCGACCAGGGCTCCGAGGATCATCAGCGCCACGGTGAGCGGCGTCTCGATCACGGAGGCGACGATGTTGGCCCCGAACCCCGCCAGCAGGGAGGTGCCCAGCAAGGGCCAGAAACGGCGGCCGGTCAGATCCCACGTCCGCCGCAGCCCCGCACGGGCGCCCGCCCGCTCCACGACCATGACCTGCCCCAAGAACATCAGCCGCAGGGCGACCCAGGCCCCGATCAGGCCGAGGGGTAGCCCGGCGAGCATCACCAGGCCGAGTGCCTGGCTCCCGGCCGCGAGGGTGAACGCCACCAAGACCCCCGCGAGGGCCACCGGCACGAGGATCAGCCCGAAACTCACGCCGAGGTAGGGCACGAGCCGTCCGCGAGCGGCCCGCCACGTGGCGGCGGCGTCGGGCTTGTGGCCGAGGACGGCCTGAAGGGTGACGTGGCTCAGCAGGGCGGAGAGCACGAGGGTGGCGATCCCCATCGGCACCTGCGCCAGATACAGGGGCGCCACGCTGGAGGGCTGCATGTCCTCGAGATCCGCCAGGTTGCGCGTGCCGAGAAGCGTGATGGGCAGCGCCGCGACGAGGACCAGCAACTGGGTGATGAGGGCGAGCCCCACGGTGGCGGAAGGATTGAACCGGATCAGCCGCACGCCGCCGGTGAGGATCTCGCCCAACGCGAGGGGCCGCAGCGGGACGATGCCCGGTTTGAACTGGCCCCACGCCGCGAGAGGTGTCGGACGCCGCGGGCCGGGGCCGTCGGGAATCGCCACCCCGGGGGCCGGATAGCCGCCCTGGAACCGGGGATAGGCCGGGGATTCGGGGGGCGGTGCCGAGCCGGGCGCTGTCCAGGGACCGAGCGACACGGGCACCTCCTTCCACCGAACCTGCACCGACGCTAGCAGCCGCTATCGACAATCCTGCGCAGACTCATGGCCGCGGACGGGGCGGTCGCACGCCCGGACCGCGGGGGTGCTCGGACGGGATCAGGACGCCCACGCGGTGGGGCACGCGAGTTCGCCGCGCAACCGGCGGTCGAGTGCGAATGCGAGAAGGAGGAGGCCCGCGGCCGCGAGCCACGGCTGCACGGGTGCGAACCACTGGAGCGCGCCGGTGTAGCCGAGGGCGAGAAGGGCGAGCTTGTTGCAGACCGGGCAGCCGACCGCGAAGTAGCTGAGGAGTCCTCCCACGAGGCCGGCCCGGGACGCCGGTGCCGCGGCGGCGGTCGTGCGGACGTAGGTGGCCGCGAGCAGGCCGCCGAGGATTCCGGTGGCCACGAGGACGGGCCAGGCCCACCACGTGGTGGGAACCGCCCGGCCGAAGAGCGGGGAGGGGATCATCGCGGTGCTGACGCCGATGAGCAGGATGGTGGCAACGGCCGACAGCACCGCGACGAACCAGCGGCGCGACGGCCAGGTCCCGACGCTCCGATAGGGCCCCATCGGGCGCGGGGCGACCAGGGCCGCACCCGTGGCGTCCGCGACCTGGATACCGAGCGAGGGACCGCCAGCCTCGGGAGCTGAGGTGTCGAGCTGCATACCCCCTAGGGTATACGGTGCCGCGCGTGCCGCCCGGGAGTCCCCCCCGTCGGGTGTCACCCGCGAAGGTTACAGTTTGGCTTCGACGCGAACTGCGGCTCTCGAAGCTGCCGGAGGCTCATCGGTGCGGCTAGGGGCTTCGCGCGTCGGAGGCCCGCATCGTGCGATGGCGTGGTCCGGGGGGTCGGCATCGAGTTTACGGATTGTTGCCCTGACTACAACCCAGGGCCCTAGCCTGTGGCCACATTCCTAGTGGTAGAGGCAGGTCGAGCATGTCGAACACACGGACGGACGCGGACGCCCCCGCCGCGGTGAGTCGGCGCACTCTCGCCACCGGGCTGGCATGGAGCGTTCCCGTCATCGCGACCGCGTCGGCGGCGCCTGCCTTCGCGGCGTCCGGCTGTCCGACGATCGCGGCGGTCGAGGCCATGATGAGTGCGGCGAGCGACCGGATCACGCTGACCAACAACGGGCTAGTGGCGATCCCCACGGGAACGACCATCACGTGGCAGATCCAGGACCTGTCCGGCACAGCCCGGACCATCACCATCGCGAGTCAAACCGGGGTGACCACGACACCGACGAGCTTCCTGCTCGGGGCCAACGCCACCGCGACCAAGACGTTCACCACGAACGCTGCCTGGGCGTCGGGGGCCACCGTCCGGTGGAACTACACCAACGGCGACATGGGGGTGGCCTCCTGGAACTACCGGTCGCGGATGACGGTGTCGGGCTTCCCGGCGCCCCTCAGCCAGTGCCCGTCCTCGTCGGCGTGCACGAGTGTGACGGGCGCCCTGACGGGGAACAGCTGTCCGTCGGCTGCGGCACCGGCCGCAGCACCCGTGCTCAGGTCCGCATCCGGAGCCACGTCCACCGCGCCCGACACCCCCCGCATGGTGGGTTAGTCGAAGAACACCTGGATGTCGGCGCCCAACGCGTTGAGGCGGTTGGGCAGGTCCTCATAGCCGCGGTTGATGACGTAGACATTGCGCAGCACGCTCGTCCCCCGCGCCGCCAGGGCCGCCAACAGCAGGCAGACCGCGGGGCGCAGCGCCGGCGGGCACACGAGTTCGTAGCTGCGCCAGCGCGTCGGGCCGTGGACCAGCAGGCGGTGCGGGTCGAGCAATTCGGTGCTCGCACCGAGCTTGTTGAGGTCCATGAGATGGATCGCCCGGTTCTCGTAGACCCAGTCGTGGATCAGCGTGCGTCCCTGGGCCGCGGCGGCGATCAACGCGAAGAACGGCAGGTTGTCGATGTTGAGTCCCGGGAACGGCATCGGGTGGATCTTGTCCGCGTGCGCCGTCAGGTCGCTGGGGTACACGGTGACATCCACCAGCCGCGTCCGCCCGTTCTCGGCGGCATACTCCGGCGTCAGGTCGTAGCGCAGCCCCATATCGGCCAGCAGCGCCAGTTCGATCTCGAGGAACTCGATCGGGCAACGGCGGACCGTCAGCTTCGACTTCGTCACGATCGCGGCGGTGATCAGGCTCATCGCCTCGATGGGGTCCTCGGACGGCGCGATGCTGACGTCCGCTTCGATGTGCGGGCGGCCCCGGACCGTCAGGGTCGTCGTCCCGATGCCCTCGACCGACACGCCGAGCGCCTCCAGGAAGAAGCACACGTCCTGGACCATGTAGTTGGGCGACGCGTTCCGGATGACCGTCTCGCCGGGGAAGAGGGCGGCCGCCATCAGCACGTTCTCGGTGACCGTGTCGCCACGTTCGGTGAGCGTGATCGCCTGGCGTCCCTCCTGGATCGTGCGGACGTGGGCCTTGTACCAGCCCTCCGTCGCCTTCACGTCCAGCCCGAAGTGGTGCAGCGCCTGCAGATGCGGCGTGACCGTGCGCGTCCCGAGGTCGCAGCCCCCGGCGTAGGGCAGTTGGAAGTCGTCCATGAGGTGCAGCAGCGGACCGAGGAACATGATGATGCTGCGGGTCCGGCGGGCCGCGTTGACGTCCATTGCGTCCAGATTCAGCGTGGCCGGACGGACCAACTCGAGATCCGACCCGTCGGACGACCACGTCACCCGGACGCCGATGCTCGCGAGCACCTCGAGGATCCGGTTGACCTCCTCGATGCGGGCGATGCCGCGCAGGACGGTCCGGCCCTGGTTGAGCAGCGACGCGCACAGCAGCGCCACCGCGGCGTTCTTCGACGAGCGGACGTCGATCGAGCCGCGCAGCGTCGTGGGGCCCTTCACCCGGAAGTGCATCGTGTTGTTGCCCGCCGGCTTCAGCGACGGGTCGGTGATGGTGCGTGACACGGCTTCGACCGTCGCGAGGTCGAGCGGACGCCCGCCCGTCTCGATGTCGCGGACGTCATCCAGCGTGGCTCCCAACGCCTCGGCGACCTGCTCTTGGCTGAAGCCTCGGTAGGTGCGCGCGTCCCTCAGGACGGTGCCGATGCTGGGCGGAAGGTTGTGGGTCACAGCGACTGATCCTACCCGAGCGACTTCGGGGTGAGACTGTC
>CAYZXQ010000012.1:0-8768 GCA_964482465.1 uncultured Nigerium sp.
GGCCCGTATGTTCAATACGAGCCCACGATCGAGTGGTTCCGGCTCATCTCGCCCGGCCCGTCCTCGCCAAGAACAGCATTAACCAGCGGTTCCCTTGGGCTCGTACGCCACGATCGGCAGCCCAGCCTTCTTCCAGCCGGAGAACCCGCCCTGGAGGTGGGCGATGTTGTCGAAGCCCATCCCCACGAGCGTCGCCGTGGACAGCGCGGAGCGCCACGCCGACCCGCAGTACAGGACCAGCTTGCGGCCGCTGTCCAGCGCGGGCTTGTAGTAGGGGCTCTCGGGGTCGACCCAGAACTCGAGCATGCCGCGCGGCGCGCGGAACGCGCCGGGGATCATGCCGTCGCGCTCCAGTTCGCGGGGGTCGCGGATGTCGACGAACAGGATGTCCGGGTCGTCGAGCAGGGCGTCGGCGCCCTCCAGAGGAATCGTCTCGATCTTGGTGTTCGCCTCCGCGACGAGGGCGCGGGAGTTGGTGGGCAGCGGGGTGCCGGGCTGACGCATGGTGCTCCGTTCATCGACGATGACCCCTCAAGCCTAGGACGCCCGCGCTGCGCCCGCTGAGTCGACGGCGAGGAGTGGACAGGCGGCTGCGCGTGCGGGGGGCTCGGGGGCTGGGACGGGGCCGATTCCGGCGCGCACGCAGGCGGCTGCGCGTGCGTGGGGCTGGGGGGTAGAACCGCTCGAACACGTGCGGCAGATCCTGGCGGCTGCGCGTGCGTGGGGGCTGGGGGGCTGGGACGGGGCCGATTGCGGCGTGCACGCAGGCGGCTGCGCGCGCGTGGGGGCTGGCTCACCCCACGTCAGCGCCAACGCGCAACACTGCAGGCGGCTGCGCGCGCGTGGGGGCTGGGGTCGCGTGGTGGCCCGGCGGGGGCGTCGATCCGATTCGGGACGCAGCGTGCGCGTCCGCGATCCCACTCAACCGAAGGATGGATACGGCGCGGTCGAGGCGAGGGGACCCCGACAAGCACCCTAGAGACATGCTGATTCTCGCCATCGTCCTCATCACGTCGGCCCTCGTCTTCTACACCGCCGGCGTGTGGGCCGAGCGCCGCTCGGGTTCCCTCACGTGGGGCCATGTCGCGTTGTTCGCCGCGGGGCTCACGTTCGACGCGACCGGCACCACGGTCATGTCCCGGATCGCCGCTGCCGGCACCTCCAGCACCGGGCTGCTGAGCCAGATCATGGTCGTCACCGGCGCCCTCGCCCTCGTCCTCATGGCCGGACACCTCGCCTGGGCCCTCATCGTGATGTGGCGCGACCGCCCGTCCGAGCGCCTGGTGTTCCACAAGCTCTCCCTCGCCGTGTGGGGCATCTGGCTCCTGCCCTACGTGACCGGGATGCTCAGCTCCGCCATCTGACGGACGCGGCGTCCGGGACCCCATCCCCTCGCGACCGGCCGTCGCCCGCGGCGTCCGCCACCCTCACCACCGACCGACAGAAAACCCACCGACCTACCTCTTGTCCGCCCGCCTACACCGATCGGCGGCGTCCCGGCAACGATGCCGGCGTCGACACCGAACGACCCGACCAAGCTCCGCCTGACAAGGAGAAACCCGTCATGGAATCCCGAATCGCCCGTTCCGCTGCCATCTGGACCGTCCTGGGGCTGGCCTCCGGCCTCTACTACCGCGAGTTCACCCGCCAACTCGACTTCACCGGCTCGACCCAGTTGTCCATCGCGCACACGCACGCCCTCGCGCTGGGCACCACGATCATGCTCGTCGTGCTGGCCCTCGTCCGGACGTTCGGGCTGGCGTCCGACCGCCGCTTCCGCTTCTTCCCGATGTTCTGGGACGCCGGCCTCGCGCTGACCTTCGGCTCGCTCGTCGTCAAGGGCACCGCGCAGGTGCTCGCGCTGGACTGGGCCACCTCCAAGGCGCTCGCGGGGGTGTCCGGGCTGGGGCACATGGTGCTGGCCGGCAGCTTCGTCCTGCTGATGCTGGTCGTGTTGCGGGCCGCCAAGCGCGCGCCGGAGGCGTCCGCCGCGCTGGCCGAGCAGGGGGCAACGCGCTAGCGTGACCGCGACGAGAGGGGGCACCCGATGAGCGAACCGAGACCGGACGCCGCGGGTGCCCCCTTCGCCGTCGTGCCGCGGGGGGCGTTCCTGCTCGGAATCGGGCAGGCCGTGCTGGTGGTGGGCCTGACGGGGTTCGGGCTGGCGCGGTCGTTGCTGGACGGCGCCCGCTGGCCCATCGTGCTCGGGGCCGTGGCGCTGTTGGTCGTCTTCGCGGCGGGGTTGGGGCTCGGGCTGGTGCACCGTCCGGAGCCGGATCCGGACGCGTTCGCACCCCGCGCCTGGACGGGGGGTCAGGGCGTCCGGATCGCGTGGGTGCTGGTGTTGCTCGTCCTGGCCTCGGTGCTGGTGGTGGCGTCGTCGCACTTCCTGTGGCTGCTCTTCCCCTTGTGGATGGTCGTTGCGCAGGTCGTGTCGCTGCCGGTGGCGCTGCCGGCCATCGCGGCGAGCCTCGCCGTCGTGGTGAGCATCGACGGCGGACGGTCGTCATCGGCGGCCGTGATCGGTCCGGTGGTGGGGGCGCTCGTGGCCGTCGGGCTGGCGCGGGGGGCGCTCCGTCTCCAGGACGAAGCCCGCCGCAGCCGCGACCTGCTGGCGCGGGTCGTGGCCGCGCAGGCCGAGGCCGCCGCGCTGTCGGACGAGGTGGTCCGGGCGCAGCGCGAGGCGGGCGTCCTGGCCGAGCGGACGCGGCTGGCGCGCGACATCCACGACACCTTGGCGCAGGGGTTCTCGTCGATCCTGCTGTTGGCGCGGGCAGCCGGGCGGGCTCCGGACGCCGACCCGCGGCCGATCCTGTCCGAGATCGAGGCGACCGCCGCCGCGAGCCTCGCCGAGGCCCGGCGCGTGGTGTACGCGCTCACCCCGCCCGACCTGGCCGAGGCCGGGCTCGCCGCGCCGCTGCGGCGGATGGGGGAGGAGTTGGCGCGGCAGACGGGGGCCGAGGTCACCGTCGAGATCGACCCCGACCTGCCCCGGCTCGCGCCCGCGACGGAGGTGGCCCTGCTGCGCGCGGCGCAAGGGGCGCTGGCGAACGTGCGGCGGCACGCGCACGCCCGTCGGGTGGGGGTCGGGCTGGCGGCGTCCGAGGGCGTCGTCCGGCTGGACGTCGTGGACGATGGGGTGGGGTTCGACCCCACGCGCCGTCGCGTCCCGACGCTGGAGGGTGGCTACGGGCTGACCGCACTGCGGGACCGGCTCGCGGAGCTCGGTGGCGGGCTGGCCGTGGAGTCGGAGCCCGGCGAGGGCACGGCGGTCTCGGCGCATCTGCCGCTGACGAGGGGAGACGCATGATTCGCGTGTTGATCGTGGACGACCACCCCGTGGTGCGCTCGGGGCTGAAGGCGCTGTTGTCGTCGGTCCCGACGCTGGAGGTGGTGGGCGAGGCGGCGTCCGGGGACGAGGCCGTGGCGCGGGCGTCCGAGGGCGGCGTGGACGTCGTCTTGTGCGACCTGCGCCTGGGCGACGGGCTCGACGGGGTGGGCGTGACCACCGCGCTGCGCGGGCGTCCGGGGGCACCGGCGGTGTTGATCCTGACGACCTACGACAACGACTCGGACATCGTCCGGGCGGTGATGGCGGGCGCCGCCGGGTACCTGCTGAAAGACGCGGAGCCGGACGCCATCGTCGCGGCCATCACGGATGCCGCCGCGGGCCGGATGGTGCTCACCGCGGACCTCCAGGCGCGGGTGAGCGAGCGGATGCTGCGCGGGGTTCCGAGCTTGTCGGAGCGCGAACTGGAGGTCCTGCGGCTGGTCGCCGACGGCCGGTCCAACCGCGAGATCGCCCGCGCGTTGTTCGTGTCCGAGGCGACGGTGAAGACGCACCTGGTGCATTCGTTCGCGAAACTCGGCGCCGACAGCCGGACCGGCGCCGTCGCCGCCGCCCGCGAGCACGGGCTGCTGGACTGAGCTGTCCCCTGAAGCGGTCGCCGGGGCCAGTCGGCGCCGACAGCCGGCACGTGGCCGGGGTCCGGGGGCACGGGCTGCTGGGCTGAGCTGTCCCGGGCTCCTCACCTTCCCCGGATCGTCGCTTCCCTGGCGAGTTGGCGTCTTCCCGCCCGAGAACGGGCGACCCTCCCGTCCTGACGGGAGGGTGAGCGAAAGGGCGAGGGAAGACGCGATCCGGGGAGGGAAGTCACCGGCGCGGGAGGTTCGTTCGGCGACCTGCTCAGGGCCAGGTTGCCGGACCGCGCGGCCGTATGGGACCCTCGTCGCGTCCTGTTGTCGCACGTGAGGACCTCCCGTGACAGATCACCGCGGTATCACGCCCCCGCGCTGACCCGTTCGCATCGCCACGTCCTGGCTCCGGCTCAGCGCATCCCCGCTGACGATCGGAGCCTCTCTTGTTTCATCCTGTTTCCTTCAACCACGTCCGGCTGGTCTGGCCGGACGGAACCGTCTGCCTCGACGACATCACCGTCACCTTCTCGGCGGGCGTGACCGGCATCGTCGGCGACAACGGCGCCGGCAAAACCTCGCTGCTGCGGCTGGTGTCCGGCGAACTGGCGGCCACCTCGGGTGAGGTCCGCGTGAGCGGTGCGGTCGGCGTCCTGCCCCAGCACCTCACCCTCGCAACGGACGCCACCGTCGCCGACCTGCTCGGCGTGCGGGAGGTGGTGGACGCCGTGCGCGCGGTCGCGTCCGGGGACGCGGACCCGCGGCACTTCGACACCATCGGCGACGCCTGGGATGTCGAGGCCCGGGCGTCCGAGGAACTCGCCGGGGTCGGCCTCGACCTGGGGCTGGACCGGCCCGTCGGGACGCTCTCCGGCGGCGAGGCGACCCTCGTCGGCATCGTCGGGCTGCGCGTGCGGCGAACCCCCATCGTCTGCCTGGACGAACCCACCAACAACCTGGACGCCGCCACCCGCGGGCGGCTGTACGCCCTGATCGGGCGGTGGTCCGGGACGCTGCTGGTGGTCAGTCACGACCTCGAACTCCTCCGGCGGGTGGACGCCATCGCCGAGGTGCGCGCGGGTGCCGTGACGGGCTACACCGGTCCTTGGGACGTCTACCGGACGGCCGTCGCGGGCGAACAGGAGGCGGCCCAGCGCGCGGTCCGAGCCGCCGAGCAGCAGTTGCGCGTCGAGCGCCGCCAGAAGGCCGAGGCGCAGCAGCGGCTGGCCCGCCGCGCGCAGGCGGGACGGTCGGCCGCGGCGCGTGGGGTGTCCAAGGCTGCGCGGGACTTCCTGGCCAACCGCTCGGAGAAGTCCGTCGGGCGGGCGCGCGGCGAGCTGGATGCCAAGATCGACGCCGCGCGGGCCGCCGTGGAGGCGGCCGAGGCGCGGGTGCGCGAGGACGCTGCGGTCCGGATCGACCTGCCCGATCCCGGGGTGGGTGCCGGGCGCCGACTGCTCGAATTGAGGGGCGCCGACGGCACGCGCCACGCGTTGGTGGGTCCGGAGCGCGTGGCGCTGGTCGGCCCGAACGGGGTCGGCAAGACGGTCCTGCTGGAGCGCCTCCTCGCGTCGCGGGACGGGGGTCTTCGGACCCACAGGGTGGGATACCTGCCGCAGCGGATCGTCCTGGACGACGCGCAGTCGGCGCTCGACCACGTACGGGCGGTGGCTCCGGACGCCGCCCCTGCGGACGTCCGCAACCGTCTCGCCCGCTTCGGCCTGCGCGGGGACTCCGTGCTACGCCCGCTGGGGACGCTGTCGGGAGGCGAGCGTTTCCGTGCGGCGTTCGCCGCGTTGCTGCTCCGGACCCCGCCTGCTCACCTGCTCATTCTGGACGAGCCCACCAACAACCTGGATCTGACAACGGTGGACGTCCTCGTGACCGCCCTCGCGGAGTACCGAGGCGGGTTGCTCATCGTCAGTCACGACGCCGACGTCCTGGCCCGGATCGGGGTCACGCGCGTCCTGACGCTCGGTGTCGACGCAAGCCTCACCGAAGGAGAACTCGCATGAAGCCGGCCCGCAACGAAGACCGTCACCGGGCTGCCATCGAACTGCGGCGCGGCAACCGGACCGTCCCGATCCCCTCGGGAAAGCGGTACCGCCGCCGCCCCAAGCACGGGGGCGGTGGGCATCAGGCCGTCGAGTAGCCACGGCGTGGTGGGCCGAGCGCCCCGTGGGGATAGACCGGTGGCAGAACACGATCTCCTGGGGGGTTGGGACCGCGTGGAGGCCGTGGGCCGCTTCTCGATCGCCGCGCAATCGATTCAGCCGGCGCGTGGGAAGGAACGAGCAGCGGAAAAGGGCCTTGGCAGGTCAGCGGGGAGGGGTCGGCGAGGCGGTGGGCTGGTGTCCCCGGACCGTCTTGGCCATGTCCGAGTCCGGCGCCAACTGGAGGACTCTCGCCCAGGCCGCATCGGCCTTGTCCGGGAGCGGCGGGTCGGCGGACATGTACGCCCAGCCCAGGTTGTACCACGCGTTGACGTCGGTGGGCTTGAGGTCGGTGACGCGGACCCAGGCGGCGGTGGCGCCGGGATAGTCCCTCAGGTTGAACAGGTCCACGCCGTACGCCAACAGCACCTCTGGATCGTTCGGTGCTACCGCCAGCGCCTTGGCGTGCCACTCCTTCGCGGCGCTGGCATCCCCGGCTTCGGAGTAGAGGTCGCCCAGCGCGGCGAGCGCGCCGGAGTCTGCGGGGTTCGCCGCGACCCGCGCCTGCACCTGCGCCAGCCGTAGGGGATCGATCGACGGGGTGGACGTCGCGGCCGGGGCCGGCACCTGCTCGGCGGGTGCCCACGGCAGGTTCCAGCGGCCCAACATCCCCACGACCAACACGACCGTCGCTCCCAGCAACGCCGCCGCCACCAGGACCAACGGGTGCGGACGCCCCTCCCGCGACCTCGGCGGTGAGGCATCGTCCACCAACAGCCCGTCCCAGTCGATGCCGTCGTCGGTCGTCGCCGACCCTGCACCTGCTCGCGAAGGCACCGCGCGAGCCGCACCCACCGCCGAGGTACCCGCGCGCTTCGCCTCCCCCTCCACGGACACAGACACCTCCGGGACGGAAGCATCCGTCCCGGAGGTCTGCTCGTGCTCGGTCGTCACGGACCTACTTGGTCGGCGTCGCCGACGGCGTGGGCGCGGGGGCCTGGGGCGCCGGGGTGGAGTTCATCGGCAGATCCACCCCGCGGAGGACCAGCCGGCCCTTGCTCGCGGCATCCGTCACGTCGTTCAGCACCCGCAGCGAGTACTGCGGCGCGTGGAACCCGTGGCTGTTCTCGCTGACGGAGTAGTCCAGGAAGAACTGCGCCTTGCGCTGGTAGCTCTGGGCGATCGCGATCTTGTCCGCCGGGACGTTGCCCGCGGCCTTCGCCGCTTGCAGGTCCTTGATGAGGGCGTCCAGGCCGTCGAACGCGACGTTCTTCGCCTGATCGTAGGTGTGCTGGATGTTGGTGACGCGCGCCTTCATCTCGTCCTCGGTTGCCCGGTGGCAGGTGAGGCAGGAGGCGTTGATCGTTGCGGTGTCGACCATCGGGCTGCGGACCTGGTGATCGGTGTACTTGGTCGATCCCGACTTCTTGTACGGCATATGGCAGTCGGTGCACGTCACGCCGTTACGGGCGTGGATGCCCTGGCTGAAGGTCTCGAAGTCGGGGTGCTGGGCCTTGACGACCTTGGCGTCGGTCAGCTTGTGCGTGAAGTCGCTGAACCCCACCTCGTCGTAGTACTTCAGCGCGTCGTCGACCTTCAGGCCGTGATCCCACGGGAACGTGAGGGTCTTGGCGTCGCCCTTGAAGTAGTACTCGACGTGACACTGCGCGCACACGAAGGTGCGCATCTCGGACGCCGTCGCCATCTTGTTCACGTCGTAGTTCGCGATGCCCTGGCCGGCCTTGTACTCCTTGATGCCCTCCACGAACGCGGGACGGGTGATCGTCAGCGCCATCGTCTGGGGATCGTGGCAGTCGATGCAGGCGACCGGGTGCTTGGCCCACTTGTTGGCGTCCGCGTACGGGGTCTTGTTCATCGTCGCCCACGCGGCGAGCTTGTCGCCGCCGATGGCGTTCAGCACCTCGGGGACCGACGCGTGGCAGTTCAGGCACGCGCCCGGCTGCTTGAAGGGCGGCTGGACGCGCTTGACGAGCCGCTGATCTTCCAGCATGTACGCGTGGCCGCGCGGCTCGTTGTACTCGACCGCGAACGCGTAGCCCTGCCACATCGTCACCAGCCGCGGGTCGGCGGTGAGCTTGCTCTTGGCCATGAACGTGCGCGGATCCTCGGGCGTCGGCGTCCGATACGCCTTGTCCGCCTCGGACATCTCGGACGTCTTGAGCCACGTCTGGTACTCCAGCGGGAAGTTCTGGCCCCACACCGCCGGATCGAAGGTCTTGTCGGTGAGTTCGACCACGCGCACGGGCTGGATCGTCCCCTCACCCTTGTGCTGGACGATCGTCACGAGCAGCGCCGCGATTCCCGCCGTGATGAAGGCACCCGCGAGCATCGCCGCGACGACCAACCACCACCCGCGGCGTCCGAGCCTGGGCTTCGTGGGGGTCGATTTCGACTCGTCTGCACTCATGGCGTCACCTCATGTGTCCGACTTGGCTGTGGCAAGTGATGCAGGAGACGCGGTTGACGTCGCGGTCTCCGTGGATGAACTCGATGTTCGACGTGAATTCCCCGTGGCAGGTGCGGCACGACTGCTCGACGACCACCCGGTTGACCTCGCGGATCCTGATGTTCTCGGGGTACTGGCCCGTGGTGAACTTCAGCGAGTGCCAGAACCCGTTGTCGGCCTCGTTGAGCGCCCACGCGACGACATCGTCGTGCGGCGCGTGGCACGACTGGCAC
>CAYZXQ010000012.1:8868-63267 GCA_964482465.1 uncultured Nigerium sp.
CTCGTTGAGCGCCCACGCGACGACATCGTCGTGCGGCGCGTGGCACGACTGGCACGTGGTCACCGCGTGGTGCGGCCCGCGCTGCCAGGCGTCGTACTGCTTGTTCATCGCGTGGCACTGGTTGCAGGTCTCCGACTCGTGGCCGAAGTAGCTCGCGCCCCCCGCG
This sequence comes from uncultured Nigerium sp., assembly GCA_964482465.1. Lineage (GTDB taxonomy): Bacteria > Actinomycetota > Actinomycetes > Propionibacteriales > Propionibacteriaceae > Propioniciclava. The sequence goes on from CAYZXQ010000012.1 coordinate 9,035, forward strand.
TACCCGAACGTGAACACCGCCAGTCCGACGAGCACGCCGACCAGTACGGCGACCACCACCGGGAACCATCCCAGCAACGTGGACACCAACGAACGCGCCCGCGCCACGATGGTCTCCTTTCGCCGGTGAACAGTGACGTCATCGTCCCGAAACGGCCCGGGACCACGGCATCCCTCAGCAGGTAGATCGACGGTACAACTGGCCGCCGACACCATGTGCCCCGTCAGTGAATAGCGGAGTCAGCCCGTAAATAGCGGACCGTGTTGCCATCCCGGTTGCCATGGTGAGGGTCCGGACGCCGCGGTCGATAGCGGTTGCGGACGCCGCGGGTGGGGTGGGTCGCGGTCCGGGATGCCGCGGGTCGGTAGCGGTCCTGGACGCCCCGGGTGGGGTCGGCAGCGGTCCGGCCGCGCGGGGTCCCTTACGGGACAGTCAGGACGAGACGGTCAGGACGAGACAGCCAGGACGGAACAGCCAGGACGGAACAGCCAGGACGGAACAGTCAGGACGGGACACCCAGGACGAGACGGTCAGGACGAGACGGTCAGGACGAGACGGTCAGGACGGCGGGTGTCCCAGGCCCCGCCGGACGATGTAGGCGGCCGCCTGGATGCGGTTCTCCATGCCCAACTTCTCCAGCGCGTGGTGGACGTGGTTCTTGACCGTGCCCTCGGTAATCACCAGGCGCTGACCGATCTCGCGGTTGGTCAGTCCGTCGGCGACGAGCCGCAACACCTCCAACTCGCGCTGGCTCAGGGTCGCGGTCGGGTCGGCGTCCGGAGCCGGGACGGTGGACGAACGGTGCGCGCGGACGTCCGCGAGCAGATGCCGCACCAGCGCCGGTGAGATGGGGTTCTCGTCCCGCATGACCGCGCGGATCTGGTCGTACAGCTGCTCGGGACGGAGGTCTTTGAGCAGGTATCCCGCCACCCCGGCGTCGATGGCGCCCCGGAAGAACTCGTCGTCGGCGGTCACCGTCAGCATGATGACCCGCGTGGCCGGCACCTGTTCGGCCAGGACCCGCGCCGCCTCGACGCCGTTCATGACGGGCATCTCGACGTCCATCACCACCACGTCCGGACGGAGGACGCGCGCCTGCTCGACCCCGTCGACGCCGTTCTCGGCCTGCCCGACCACCGTGAGGTCGGGTTGAGCGTCGATCAGCGTCGCGATCGCCGACCGGAACAGCGGCTGGTCGTCCACCAGCAGCACCCGGATCGTCTCCGTCACGCCACCACCTCCTGCGCTCCCGCCACTGTCGGTACCTCTACCACGACCCGGACGCCCGCGCCCGGCGCCGTCTGCACCAGCACCCGCCCCCGGACCGCCCCCGCGCGCTCGCGCATCGTCCGCAACCCGTAGTGACCCTCGGGGGCTACCGCGGCGGGATCGAAGCCGCGACCGTCGTCGGTGACCTCGAACCGGGCCGTCCCCGCAGTCTGCACCACCCGGACCGTCACGCGCCGCGCCCCCGCGTGTTTCCGCGTGTTGGTGAGCGCCTCCTGCACGATGCGGGTCACCTGCAGCTCGCCCTCCGGCGTGAGCGCGGGCTCGCCCGCCCCCTCCCGGACCAGCGTGGCGTCGATGCCCGTGTGCCGCCCGAACGTGGTCAGGTAGGCGTCCAGCCCCTCCAGCAGCGTCCGGTCGGTGCGCGAGGTCTCCCGCAGCCCGAGGATCGCCTCGCGGACGTCCCGGTGGGACTCGCGGGCGAGGTCGGCGAGCTCGTCCAGTTCGTGGCGGACGCGCTCGGCGTCGGCCAGCGCCGGGCCGGCCGCGGCGGCCCGCAGCCGCAGGTGCAGGACGCCGAGCACCTGGGCGAGGGTGTCGTGCAGCTCGCGACCGATCCGCTCGCGCTCCACGAGCGTCGCCGCGTGTTGCTCGGCGCGGCGCAGCCGGTCGCTGGCGACGGCCACCGCCGCCAACTCGGCGAGGGTGTCCACGAACGCAACCTCCTGGCTGCGCAGCGGACGCGTCCGCGCGACCCACAGGTGGGCGTCCGGGGCCGCGCCGGCGTCCGACCGGACCTCTACCGTCACCGACGCCGCCTCCGGCTCCGGATCGGACGGCAACCGGACGCCCGCGGCGTCCGCCCGCAACACGTCCCGGGCGGTCTCGCCCACGCGGGTGAGGGTCCCGGCCAGCGGCTCGCCGCGGGAGACCTCCAGCAGCAGGGCATTCAGCGCGACGACCTGCTCGGTGCGCTGCCGCAACCCGTCGATGAGGAGGGCGCGCAACAGGGCACTGCCCAACTGCTGGCCGATGTGCATGAGCGTCTCGGGGCTCAGGCCGGCGGCGGGGGCGTCCGGCGCGAACCACAACGTCATGGTGCCCATCGAATCGTTGCCCGCGAGCAGGGGGATCACCAGGTCGCGGGACGGCTCGCGCTCGCCCGAGCCGCGGGTCCAGGCCGACGCGCTCACTTGCAGGCTCTCCGACAGCGGGACGTGCCCGACCACGTCGGCGCCGGTGGCGTTGGTGAGGGCCATGACTTGGTCCATGCCGGACTCGACAAGCCCGTCCACGTCGAGGTCGCCGCGGATCGAGCGCGACACGACGTTGAGCGCGCCGAGTTCGCGGTTCTGGTTGAGCAGGATGCGGTGCCCCTGCTGGATCACGTGGAACATCGTCACGCCGAACGCGATCGCCGCCGCCGCGGTGAACGCCGCGACGGTCCAGTCGCCGACCGAATCCCAGCGTGGACGGATGACGAGCACGTTGACCGCCTGCACGATCAGCACGAACGCGAGCGGTACCACTAGGCCCACGATGCGCAGGCGCTTCAGCCAGTCCTCGTCGCCGCGGTAGGTCGTCGCCGACGGGCAGGACGGATGCTTCTCGCGGTGGATCCACTCCATCGGTTCTCCTCTGACCCCATGTAGCCGGTCGCCCACGGCGCCACATCGGCGGCAGGGGGTGCTTGTCAGGCGATGGTTGCTTCGCCGTCAGTCTACGGGGTTTGCGTGCCGCTGGTGCGCGTTGGCTAGCGGAAGGGTGCCGGACGCCGTGCCCCGGTCCGCCGCACTTGGGGGGTCTCCCTGATCCCGCTGTATATAATGCACATATACGGAAGGGGCGATATGGCGCTCAACGTCTTGCTCAGCAACACCAGCGGCGTCCCGATCTACGAGCAGATCAAGGCGCAACTCAAGGCCGCCATCCTGCGCGGCGATGTCGCGGAGGGTGACCTGTTGCCGTCGATCCGGGGGCTCGCTCGCGACCTGCGGGTCAGCGTCATCACCACCACGCGGGCCTACGCCGACCTCGCGGTAGAGGGATTCGTGACGAACGTCCCCGGCAAGGGCAGCTACGTCCTGCCGCGCGACACCGCGCTCGTGCGCGAGCAGATCCTGCGTGAGGTCGAGGTCCATCTGGGGGCCGGCGTGGCGGCGGCGCGCCTCGCTTCGCTCACCGCCGCCGAGCTCCATCACATGCTCGACGTTCTCATCGCATCGGAGGAAGAGGTATGAACTCGCTGGAACTCCGCGGAATCACCAAGGCGTTTGGGTCCGGCTTCGTGCTCGGACCGCTCGACCTGGTTGTCCCCCGCGGCTTCGTCATGGGCCTCGTCGGTGCCAACGGTGCCGGCAAGACGACGACCATCAAGATCGCGCTCGGCATGGTGCACACCGACGCCGGGACGGTCGATGTCGTCCCCCACGAAAGGGTGGGTGTGGTCTTCGACGTGCCCGCCTACGTCCCCGACTGGACCGCCGCCCAGGTGGGCCGCGGGCTGGCGTCCTTCTACCCGACGTGGGACCAGGCTCGGTTCGACCGCCTCCTCGCCTGGGCGGACATCGCGCCGACCAAGCGCGTCAAGGAACTGTCCCGCGGGATGAGCATGAAGCTGCAACTCGCGGTCGCCCTCGCGCATGGCGCCGAACTGCTCATCCTCGACGAGCCCACTTCGGGCCTGGACCCGCTGGCGCGGTCCGAACTGTTGGAGATGATCGGCGACTTCATGATCGACGAGTCGCACGCCGTGCTCTTCTCGACCCACATCACGACCGACCTGGAGAAGGTGGCCGACTACGTCACCATCCTCGATGCCGGCCGGGTCCTCGCCGCCGCGACGCGGGACGGCCTGCTCGATTCCTACCGGATCGTGCGTGGTCCCGCTTCGGTGCTGGATGCCGTCCGCCCCCTGGTCCGCGGGGTGCGTGAGCACGGGGTGGGCTGGGAGGGACTGATGGCGACGGAGGCGACGGCCGCGCTCGGCGGCGAGGTCGTCGTCGAGGCGCCCACCCTGGAGGAGATCGTCGTCCACCTCGCCAAGGAACCCCACCATGTCTGACCTGATCCCGATGCTGAAGCTCGATGCGCTCACCCTCGTGGCGCAGCGACGGTCCGTCCTGCTCGCGGTCGGGATGGGCGTCCTGTTGGCCCTGTGGGGCGGTCCGATCCTGGCTGTGGGTCTCCTCGGAATGCTGGGATACATGACGGCGCTGAACCTCTTCCACGCGGACGAGGCGTATCGCCTGAAGCAGCTCTACGGCTCGCTACCCGTGCGGCGCCGGACGGTGATGGCCTCCCACTACGTCGTGGCGGTGGCGTTGGTGACCTCTGCGGTGGCCCTCGGCCTGCTGGTGGAGCCGCTGCGGGCCCTGCTCGGTGGAGAGCCCACCCCGGGGATCCTCGAGAGCGCGGGCGTCTTGGCGACGGCCCTGGTGGGGGCTGTCGCGCTGGTCGTCCCACTGGTCATCCGCTTCGGCGCTCGGACGGTGTCGTATGTAACCCTGGTCGCCGTCGCGGCCACCAGCGCGGCGGTGATCGCGGTGCGGGATGCGGACATCGTCCGGACCTCGCTCGCGGCCGTGGCCGCCCTGCCCGCCTGGCGCGCGTGGCTGGCTCTGCCCACGCTGGCCATCCTGCTGTACAGCTCGTTCCGGCTCTCGACGCGGCTGTACGCGCGCCAGGATCACTGACGCGCTCATCGTCGCAGTCAGATGAGCACCAGCCGCGCGGCTACCACGAGCATGACCAGCCCGATGACGACGTCGAGGACGCGCCACACGCCCGGGCGTCCCAACGGCCCGGACAGCGCCCGCGCACCCAACCCGAGCGACGCGAACCACACAACCGACGCGCTCATGGCGCCGAACGCGAAGACCCACCGCTGCGCGCCGTGGGAGGCCGCGATGGACCCGAGCATCACGACCGTGTCCAGGTAGACGTGCGGGTTGAGCCAGGTCACGCCCAGGACCGTCGCCAGCACCGACCCCCGCGATACCGGCGCGGCGGCCTCCAGCGCCCGCGGGTGCAGCGCCGACCGGAACGACCCGAGGGCGGTCCACACGAGATAGGCCGCCCCCACCCACGCCAGGACGCGGAGGGCGTCCGGGTTCGCCGACGCCAGCGCCCCCAGCCCCGCGGTCCCCGCCGCGATCAGCACCACATCGCCCAGCGCGCACACGGCCACCACGAGGCCCACGTGCTCCCGCCGCAGCCCCTGCCGCAGCACGAGCGCGTTCTGGACGCCGATCACCACGATCAGCGACAGCCCGGTCAGCAGCCCGGTGGCCCAGGTGGTGAGCATCAGCGGCCCCGGCGGCGATCGATCATGGCGGCAAACTACCGCCGCGCCGGCGTCCGATCCCGCGGGCCGGACGCCGTGACCCCGGCCTGGGACGTACAAGGGCAGATGTCCCCCGGGGAGCCCTGCCCTTGGTACATCTTGATGTCGACGCGAGAAGCTGGGGGGATGGACAGGCTGGGGTGGGACGGTCCCTTGGGTGGGGTCGGCTGTCTGCTGCGGTTCGGCACGGTGGCGTTCGGGCTGCTGGTCACCGTCGGGCTGGCGGCGGTCGCCGCGCGCGATGTCGGCCTGCTGGGGCCGCTCGGCCGCTGCGCGCCGCTGCTCGGGGTGCCCTTCCTGCTGCTCGGGGCGGTGAGCCTGTTGGTGCCCGAACACCGGTGGCCGGACGCCCCCGCGACGCCCAGGCGCCAGGCCGCCGTCCGGGTCGTCGCCGTCCTGTTCGGACTGTGCGTGGCGTGGTTCTGTGTCTCCGTCGTCAAGAGCGTCCTGTAGCGGACGCCCGCGTCCAGCCCACCCGGCATGTGCCCTCGTCGCGCCGCTGTTGCGGTCTCTGATGGCTTCGGCGCGCCGAGTCGCGCGACTGGCCTGCACCGACGGCGTCCGACCCCTACCATGCGCACATGCGCAGGGCGATCTGGCGACGGCGATGGCCCCATGTGAGTCGTCCGCTGCGCAACGTCCTGATCTGGTCGGCCGCCGTCGCCACGTTCGCGATGATCGGCGTGATCGGCTACATGGTCATCGAGGGCTGGGGCTTCTTCGACGCGCTCTACATGACCGTCATCACGCTGGCCACGGTGGGCTTCAAGGAAGTCCACCCCATGGATCAGGGCGGACTCATCTGGACCATGGTGCTGTCGGTGGCGGCCGTCATCATCATCTTCGGGACCGTCGGTATCGCCGCCGAGAACATGGTGGCCGAGGTCGCCAGCGGTAGAAGGGAACTGCGACGCATGCAGAAGCGGGTCAACGCGCTGAGCGACCACTTCATCGTGTGCGGCTACGGCCGGGTGGGGTCGCTGGTCGCGAAGGAGTTGCGCGAGGACGGCCAAGACGTGGTGGTTCTCGACGTCGATCACACCTCTCTCGACCGGGCCGTCGCGGAGGACTTCCTGGTCGTCCCGGGCGACGGAACCTCGGACGAGGTGCTGCTGAAGGCGGGCGTCCGCCGCGCGCGCGGGCTGGTGAGCGCCATCGACTCCGACGCGAACAACGTCTACGTGACCATCTCGGCGCGCACGCTCAACTCCGACCTGTTCATCGTCGCGCGCGCGGGTACCACCGCCGTCATGCACAAGCTGAAGCAGGCCGGCGCGGATCGCACCCTCTCGCCGTATGTCATGGCCGGACGCCGCATCGTCGAGTTGGCGCTGCGGCCGGGCGTGGTCGACTTCATCGACGCGGCGCTGTCGCGCGGCGAGCTGTCCTTCACGCTGGAGGAGGTGGTCGTGGACGCCGCCCTCGCCGGCCGGACCGTCGGCGACCTCCGCTCAAGCGGCTTGTTCACGCTGGCCATCAAGCACGACGTGGGTGCTTACGAGCCGAACCCCGCCGACGACCGGGTGCTGGAGAAGGGCGAGTCGCTGATCGTGTCCGGCTCCACCGACGCGCTGAGTGCGCTGGAGGATCGCTCCTAGCCGCCTACAGCTGGGTGCCCCCCGGCAGCTCGCGGGCCAGGGCGGCGTCCGCGACGGCGGTCCACGCGGCGACGCGCTCGGCGTGCTCGGGACCCACGATCCGCCCCACGAGATGCGGGACGCCGAAGATCGACTGGGTCACCTGGCTGGCCAGCGCCGCGACGGGGACTATTCCGAAGACGGCGTCGAACCGGTCCGCGAGAGCGTTCAGTTCATCCAGGCGGCGCTGGAGGTGGTGGTCCAGGACGCGCTCCTGTAGGGGCAGTTCCAGCTTGGTCAGCCCCGGGTGGGCGTCGGAGGTGACTGTGATCGTGAGCCCGATCCGCTTCGCGGCGACGGGATCGTCGTCGCCAGCCTTGCGGTGCTGCTTGAGCAGCAGGTCGTAGCGTTGCACCTTGTCGTACCGGAACAGCTCGCGGACGACCCGGCGTTCGGGACGCTCCGTCCAAGCCTCGAACATGCCGATGCCGTCGTAGAAGGTGACGATCGACAGCGGGTCGGGCTCGTCCCTCAGGCGCGGCGCCGTCGGGCTGGGGAAGGTGACCCCGTCGCGCGCCGCGGCGTCCGCGAACGCGGTCATGGCCGCCAGATCGCTCATGTGTCGCTCGACCGCGGGACGGTCCGCGTCGAACAGGTCGAACCACGCGCTGCACCGGCGTTCGCACGCGGTGCAGACGATGGTCCCGTCGGCGAGTTTGGTGCGGCTCAAAGGCCCGGCGGGCGTCCCGCAGAACCCGCAGTCGGCCTTCTTGAACATGTCCAGCAGACCCATGGCCCCTCCATCCCGCGTCGTACCTGACCACCGTGGCACGCCGCCGCGGACGCGCGCATGGCCCGAAGGGGATCACGGCTGCGGACGCCGCGGGTGAACCCCTTGGGGTCATGCGGGGCGTGCTCCGGTCGGGGCACCCTCGATGGACAGCCCGTCCGACGAGGAAGTCGAGGCATCATGAAAAAGACCGTTCCTGCATGCGTAGCCGCCCTGGCGGCCCTCTCCCTGGCCGCGTGCGGCGCCCCTGCCGCCCCGGCGCCGACCCCCGCGGGAGGCACGCCGGCGTCCGGCGCGGCGTCCGGCGCGGCGTCCGCCCCCGCCGGATCCTCGGGCGGGGCCGCGTCCGTGGGTGAGGCACTCATCGCGTCGAAGCCGCCGGCGGAGATCAAGCCCGTGACGCCCGTGCCGTTCCGGGTGATCACGACCGATCCGGCGCAGGTCAAGAAGGTCGACATTCCCGACAAGTACTACCCCATCGACGCCGATGCCGCCCGCAAGGCGCAGTCGGCGTGGAACGCCGCAGCGAATCGGGCGGTCGCCGCCCTGCGCGCATCCGCTCCGCAGGTGGAGATGGCCGAGTTCTTGCGCGGGGGCGAGGACAACAAGGTGTGGCACGGCAGCTACTCGCTCTCGCTCATGGACAACGCGCTCTACAAGGCGGGCACCTACACGTTCACCGTCACCTGCTACACGACTCGGGACACGACCTATCAGGCATACGCGTTGGACTACACCAAGACGTTCGGATTCCGTCTCGAGGGCGACTGCAAGGCCAACCAGGCGGTGACGTCGGAGTACACCTACACCATTCCGTCCGACGCCCAGAAGCTCATGGGGATCGTCGTGTTCGCCAAGGATCCGGTGCCCGGCATCACGATCCTCAGCGCGAAGCCCGCGTAGTCCTCGCCGCCATCCGCCCGCCGAGATCAAGGCCGTGGCCCCCGCGCCGGGCATCGCGATCGTCGGCATCGAGCTTTGAGCCCTCGACCACCACACCAAAGATCGGAGCATCGATGAAACTCACCTCCCGGCAGGCGCTCGCGGGGACCGCTGCGGCCCTCCTGCTCGCCCTGCCGCTCTCGGCGTGCACGGCCCCCGCGCCCGCCACCAAGCCGGCCAAGGAGAAGCTGGCGGCGTCCCTCCTGGAGCAGGTGGGCGGCGGCGAACCGGGCAGCATCACCCACAAGGTCGTGCTCTGCATGGTCGACAAGATCTACGACCAGCTCAGCCCGCAGGCGCTGAACGCCATCGCGGACAAGGCCCCCTACAAGAGCACCGCCGAGGAGGACAAGATCCTGGAGGACGCCGGCGACAAGTGCGCGAAGGAACTCGTGAAGTAGGGACGCCGCGTCCGGACGCCCCCTACATACGGGCCCAGATCGAGGGGGTTCGGATCGCTCGATCCGGGCCGCCGCAGCCAGGACATGATCGATCAGCGTTTCCCTAGACGCGCGGATTGACCCAGCCGTTGCTGATGACGTGGAACGCGAGTTCCACCGAGTCGGTGAAGACCGTCTTCGTGAGCATGTTCGACACGTGCCGTTTGACGGTCATCTCGCTGCAGCGCAGCTCGTGGGCGATGTCCTTGCGCGATGAGTGCGCGCACAGGAGCCGCAGGATCTGGCGTTCGCGGGGGGTGAGGACGCCGATGCAGTCCGGCAGCGTGGCGGGGTCCGGCTCGTCGAACACGTCCTCGCCCGCCAGAACCTCGTCGATCACGGCCGCGAAGTCCTCCAGGCCGCGGGTCTTCGAGACGAACGCGTTCGCGCCCGCCTGCCGGGCGCGCGCCGCATAGGTGATCTCGTCGAACCCGGACATCACCACGAGCTTCAGCGTCGCCGACCACTCGCGCAGCCTCCGGGCCGCGGCCAGCCCGGAGGCGTTCGCCTCGGTGCACACGTCCAGCAGGACGAGGTCGGGCCGCAGGCGTCGGCACACGAGGTCGACGTCGTCGGCGTTGGCGAGATCCGCGACCACCTCGAACCCGGGCCGTCCCCCGAAGTGGCCGCGGAACGAGTCCCGCACCACCTCGTGGTCGTCGACGATGACCATCCGGATCAGGTGACCGCGAGGGTGGTCCAGAGCAGCACCAGCGGCAACGCCAACATGAAGAAGTAGTAGGAGTACCACAGCAGGTTGGTGGTGGTCTCGACCATCTGGTACTTCACGGCGCGCACCAGGACCCACCCCACGAGCAGCGCCCCGTTGACCGCGATCGCCTGGGCCAGAGGGCGCGACGAGATCCGCAGGATCGTCGAGCCCGACCAGGCGACCACCAAGACGGCGAACGCCGCCGCGACCAGCAGGTGCTCCTCGCCGTTGGAGGCGAGGCGCACCTCGCCGAGCAACTCCCGACGGACGCTGCCCACGAGATCGGGGGCGACGGACGCCAGCGCGTCGGCCTGGTCGAAGGTGCGGGCGGCGGCGTAGTCCGCGGGGTAGCGGCTCGGGTCGGCCGTCCCGTCGGGGAGGCGATACCCGGCCGCGAGGAGGGCGTCCGACACCGGAGGCAGGACGAGCGGGGCGGGCGCGAGCAGGCCACGGGTGACGGTGAGCGAGCCGTCCCGGGGGACGACGACCTCCAGCGGACGCCCCTGGCCGATGAGCGCGGCCGCCTCGGAGTCGAGACAGACGAGGACGGCGGCGTCCGGGTCGTCGAAGCGCAGCAGGCCGGCGTCCGCGACCGGACGCAGCAGGTCGGCGACGGCGTCCGCGGTGGGCCGGTCGGGGGCGACGGCGGCGGCCAGGGTGGTCAAGACGAGCGCCCCGTCGCCGCGGAGGCTGATGCTGAGCGGGTCGCGGAGCTCGCGGAGTTCCGCCCACGTCGTTGGGGACGCCGCGGTGCGCGACCGGTCGACGGCGATGACGGGGGTGACGAGGTAGTGCGGATACCAGGCGGCCGCGAGCCCACGGTCCAGCGCCGGGACGGCTTGGTAGGACGCCGCCTCCACCGCGCGCCCGGAGCCCAAGGCGCGCCACGGGGACAGGTTGGCGTGGGTTCCGATGACGAGCCCGTCGGAACGGAGGGCTTCGGCGTACCCGGACTCGTCGCGGACGACCACCTCGCACGGGGCCAGACGGGTGCAGCCGACGAGCGTGAGGAGCGTCAAGAGCACCAGTGCACAGAGGGCCTGCGGGCGGCGCATCCCCCCTGCGGCTGGCATTCCCGAACTCCGTCCTTCGGCGTCAGTGGCGTCGGCGGTTCGTTCAGTTTACCGTGAATGGTCCTGTCAGACCGGGAATCCGGGCGATGGGGGAGGGGTGGGGCGTCGCCCCTAGCCGCGCTTGGGTCGGGTCTCGACGAGGTGCCCGAACGCCACCGCGCGCTGCGGCGCGTGGAAGAGTTCGGCGCACGTGATGAGGGTGATCCTGGCCTGCGTCGGGACGGTCCCCGGCGGCTTCCCCGGGACCGGATCGACCACCCAGGTGTCCTCGTTGAGCACGACCAGGTCGGCAGGATGGTTGTCGAGCGCGTAGACGAACACGGCGTCGCGGGTCTCGACCTCGACCAGCGCGCCGACGGGCAGCCCGGGCAGCTTCACGAACGGCCCGCGCGAGCCGCGGTGCCCGGCGACGGCGAAGTTGCCGAGCTGGCCGGGCGCGGCGGTGTTCTCGAACCAGCCGACACCCTTCGCGAGGTCGGCGTTGGTGGTCCCGGCGACGACCGGCACCTCGAAGTCCGGACCGAAGTCGGGGATGCGCAGCAGGGCGACGGCCGATCCGGGGATGGCGTGGAGCGCCGGGGTGGCGGACGCGGACGCGGACGGCGCGGGCGCCTCGGCCCACGTCCGCTTCAGATCGGACACCTCGGACGCCGCGGCGTCCGGATCCATCAGCGGGTTGCCGAACAACTCCCAGGCGACGTAGCCGGTGCCCCCCAGCCCCACCGCGACCAGGGTCCCGCCCGCGGCGAGCAGGGCGCGCCGCGACAGCCCGCGTCCGCGCCGGGTGCCGGACGCCCGCGCCGCTGCTGCGTCGACGGCGCGCCGGGGTACGTTCATGCCTCGCTCCATTCGGGTGTCCTACTCGGCGATGACGACGGCCTGCGCGGTGGCCCGGTCGATGCGGCCGAAGTTGTAGTACGCGGCGCAGGCGCCCTCGGGCGACACCATGCAGGTGCCGATGGGGGTGGCGGGCGTGCAGCCGGTGCCGAAGACCTTGCACTGCCAAGGCTTGATGCGTCCGGTGAGCACGGCGCCGCACTCGCAGGCGGGCGGGTCCTCGACGCGCACGCCCGGCACCTCGAAGCGGCGCTCGGCGTCCCACGCGGCGTAGGCGGGCGCGATGGCCAGCCCGGAGTCGGGAATCCAGCCGAGGCCGCGCCACTCGAAGGTCTCGCGCCGGACGAACACCTGCTCCATGAGCGCGAGCGCCGCCGGGTTGCCGGCGTCCCGGACGACCCGGGCGTACTGGTTCTCCACCCGCGCCCGTCCCGCCGCGACCTCGCCGGAGGCGACCTGTTCCAGCAGCATTGCGACGGCCTGCAGGATGTCCAGGGGCTCGAAGCCGGTGACGACGGCGGGAAGGCCGTAGTCGCGAGCGAGGAAGTCGAAGGCGTGCGTGCCCACGATGGCGGCGACGTGACCGGGCGCGATGAACGCGTCGACGGCGGTGTCGCCGCCGTTCACGATCGCCCGCAGTGGGGGCTCGATGGTGACGTGGTTGCAGAAGACGGCGAAGTTGGCGACACCCTCGCGCCGGGCCTTCTCCAGGGCGACTGCCGTGGACGGTGCCGTCGTCTCGAACCCCACCGCGAAGAACACCACGGTGGCCTCCGGATGCTCCCGCGCGACCTGCAAGGCGTCCAGCGGCGAGTAGACGAACCGGACGTCCGCGCCGGCGGCCTTGGCGTCCAGCAGCGACCCCTGAGTCCCGGGGACCCGCATCATGTCGCCGAACGTCGTGAAGATCACACCCGGCTGCCGCGCCAGCCAGAAGGCATCGTCCACGCGGCCCATCGGGATCACGCACACCGGACACCCCGGCCCGTGGATGAGCTGGACCGCCTCGGGCAGCAGATGCTCCAGGCCGTGGCGGTAGATCGTGTGGGTGTGGCCGCCGCACACCTCCATCACGCCGAGGGGCCGCTCCAGCCGGGCGGCCAGCGCCTCGATGCGCGCCAACAGGGCGCGGGCGGCGTCCGGATCGCGGAACTCGTCGACATACCTCATGCGATGGACGATCCCTCGAACGCGGCCACCTCGTCGTCCAGGGCGCCCAAGCGTCGGATCTGGTCGAGGGTGATCGCAGCCTCCTCGGCGTCGATCCGGCTGAGCGCGAACCCGACGTGGACGAGCACCCAGTCGCCGACCGTCACCGCGTCGTCCACGAGGAGGTCGGTGGACACCAGCCGCTCGACGCCGCTGATCGCGACCCGCGCGAGCCCCTCGCTCGGCAACTCGACCACTTCGGCGGGAATGCCCAGGCACATGTCGTCCTCCTTCGCGGCTGGATCGTACCCCGGGGGGTATGTCGTTATCATCACGGCCATGAATCCGTTCGATCGGGGGGTGCCGGACGCCGTCCGCGTCGAGTCCGCCTGGCCGCAGTGCACCACGTGCTCCGACGAGGGCCGCGACGGCGTGATCGTGACGCCGGCGTCCGGCTTCGGGGAACGCAGCCTCGTCCGGACCGACCTCGGCGACGAACTCGTCGACACCACCTTGATCGACGACCCCCGTCCCGGCCAGCGGGTGCTGATCCACGCCGGGCTCGCCATCTGCCGGATCGAGGAGTGATGGATCCCAAGAACCGCCTCAACGCCCACGAGGCCGCCGTCAACGAGCGGATCTGCCAGGCCCGCGCGCGGCGTCCGCGGCTGACGGACGCCCACGTGACGCTCGCGCACGGGGCCGGGGGGAAGGCGTCCGCGGCGCTGGTGGAGTCGGTGTTCGTGACCGGCTACGGCAACGCGGTGCTGGAGGAGTTGGGGGACGCCGGGGTCCTCGGCCTGGACGAGTTGCTGGGCGAGGCGTCCGCGGACGGCGCGCGGGTCGCGCTGTCGACGGACAGCTACGTGGTGAGCCCGATCGAGTTTCCGGGCGGCGACATCGGCGAGCTGGCCGTCAACGGGACCGTCAACGACCTGGCCGTCTCGGGGGCCGAGCCGCGGGCGCTCAGCGCGGCGTTCGTGATCGAGGAGGGCTTGGAGGTCGAGGTGCTGCGGCGCGTCGTGGCGTCCATGCGCGCGGCGGCCGAGCGGGCGGGCGTCCGGATCGTCACCGGCGACACCAAGGTGGTCCCGCGGGGGGCCGCCGACCGGCTCTACATCACGACGGCGGGGGTCGGGGTGGTGCCCGCCGGACGCGTCCTGGGCGCGGCGACCGTACAGCGCGGGGACCGGATCGTGGTGTCGGGAGCCCTTGGCGACCACGGCATGGCCGTCATGCTGGCCCGCGGCGACCTCGCGATCTCGGCGCCCATCGCGTCCGATACGCGCGCCGTGAATGGCCTGGTGGGGGCGCTGTATGCGGCGGGCGTGGACGTGCGTTGGATGCGGGACGCCACCCGCGGCGGCCTCGGGACCGTCCTGAACGAGCTGGCCCGCGCCACCGGATGGGGCGTGGCCGTCGAGGAGGAGCGGCTCGTCGTCCATCCGGCGACGCGGGGCGCCTGCGACCTGCTCGGCATCGATCCGCTGTACGTCGCGAACGAAGGCATGTTCGTCGCGGTCGTGCCGGCCGAGGCCGCGGACGCCGCCGTCGCGGCCCTGCGCGCCCTGCCGGGGGGAGAAGAAGCGTCCGTCGTCGGGCGCATGGTCGCCGAGCCCGCGGCGTCGGTGGTGCTGGTCACGGCGTTCGGTGGCACCCGGATGGTCGACATGCTCGTCGGCGATCCCCTCCCGCGGATCTGCTGAGGCCAGGCGTTTCGGGCCCCACACCTGCGACAGCGGAGACGGGCTCGTCTCAACCCATGCCGCCACCCTCCGCGGGAAGCTCAGGGGTCAGTTCCCGGCAGTTCCTGTCGCCGACGCGAAGCGCTCCAAGGTCCCCCGGACCGCGCCGTGAAGGACGAACTCCAGTCGCGACACCAGCACATAGGGATTCGCGCGCATGTCGGTGGCGAGCCAGTGCAGCAGGTGTCCGACGACGGTGAGCGTGTAGTGGTCGATGGTGAAGTCGCGGTCGGCGTCCGAGAGCGACAACCCGACCTCCAACTCCGCCACGATGACGCGCATCATCTCGCGGAGCGCAGAGTAGAAGAACCGCTCGAGCTCGTGGTGTCGCAGCGATCGGATCACCCCGTAGGTCTGGTCGCGGTGCTCCTTCATGTAGGCCAGCAACTGGACGAATCCGTCCGCCCACTCGGCGTAGCTGGCGTGGGCCATGATGTGGTCGGCGATCTCGGCCTTGAAGACCCACGCGGCCAGGTCGTACACGTCGGCGAAGTGGGAGTAGAAGGTCTGGCGGTTCACCCCGGCCGTGGCCGAGAGCCCCGAAACCGTCACCTTCGCGAGCGGGGTCGTGACGAGGGCGTCCTTGAGCGCGGACGCGAGCGCGAGCTTGGCGCGCGGCGGGGTGGGCTGGTGGTCCATGGTCCTCCCTTCGACCCGACACAACGGCGAAAGTGTCTATGTCGTCGCGGGGGCGGTGGTTCCTAGCATCGCAGGTGCGGCGCCACGACCGGCGAGATCGTCGGAACGGCCACGGGGGCCCAGCGCGCCGGATGGAGGATGCGACATGTTCTTGTTCCAGCAGATCCCGTGGTTCTCGTGGCTCGCGTGGTTCGTGGTGCTCGGCGCCCTGATCGGGCTCAACGAGGTGACCCGCCGCTGGAAGTGGGCGGGGCTGACCTTCTTCGTCGCGCTGCCGGTGGTGCTGACGGTGTTCGTGTGGCCGACGACGGCCGGCGCCGGCTCCTCGACCGGGACGTGGTTCCACTGGGTCAAGGTCTACTCGGCGCTGGCCGGCGCGGTCGGGTTCATGGCGATCCGGTACATCCCGGCGTTGTCCCGCAACAAGTGGGCGCTGCTGTTCCCGCCGGCGATCCTCGCGCTGAACATCTTCGAGGCGTGCATCCGCGACTTCCAGGTGGGCGCCATGGGCGCGAACGGCATGGTGGACGGCGTGTTCATGGTGTCCGGGCCGTGGAACTGGATGAACGGCATCGCCGGGCTCATCAACCTCGTCACGATCTGTGGTTGGGCGGGGATCTTCATCTCCCGGGACGCCTCGGCCGACATGATCTGGCCCGACATGCTCTGGTTCTGGATCATCGCCTACGACCTGTGGAACTTCGCGTACGTCTACAACTGCGTCGGCGACCACTCCTTCTACGCGGGTGCCGCGCTGCTGATCTCCTGCACGATCCCGGCGTTCTTCATCAAGAAGGGCGCGTGGCTGCAGCATCGGGCGTCCACGCTGGCGCTGTGGATGATGTTCACCATGGCCGTCCCCGGGTTCGTGACGTCCTCGCAGTTCTCCGTGGCCGCATCGCACAACCCGGCTGCGCTGCTGACGGTGTCGCTGCTGTCCCTGGCGGTGAACGTCGCGGTGTTGATCTACCAGGTCCGGACCATCGTCACCCGCCGCCTCAACCCGCTCACCGACGAGCTGTACGCGCATCTGCCGCAGTACGCCGAGGTCCTGGCGGCGAACGCCCATCCCGCGGACGCCGAACGCTCCGAACTGCACCGGGTGCGCTGACCGCGACACCGCTGCAATAACGTCGTCAGGGCGGAGCGGCCGCCGGCGATCCCGCGCTGACTACGGGTCGCCGGCGTCGTGCTGGGCGTGACGACGTTATTGCAGCACTTCCCGAAGGGGGCGCTGACCCCAGACGATCCCCTCGGCGGCGCCGGTCCCACGGAACCGTAGCCAACCGCCGACGCAGGTGTTATCTTGACGCCAACGCGTTGCGCGCCAGTCATCGGGATTGTGACTCACGGCAAAACCCGAGACGTGATCCTGGGCCGCCCGGTCCGGGTGAGGTCACGTCGAGCATGCCGAGGGATGCCATGACTGAAAACTCCGTACTCGACCGCCTTCGGGGCGGTCTCGTCGTTTCCTGCCAGGCGCTGCCTGGCGAACCGCTCTACACCGAGACCGGCGGCGTCATGCCTCTGCTGGCCCGTGCCGCCGAGCGCGCGGGCGCCGTCGGCATCCGTTCCAATTCCGTCCGGGACGTCCGCGAGATCAAGGCGGCCGTCTCCCTTCCGGTCATGGGCCTCATCAAGCAGGAGTACCCGCCGTTCGAGCCCTACATCACCGTGACCATGGCTGAGGTGGATGCCCTCGTGGCGACCGGGGCGGACATCGTGGCGCTCGACTGCACGCTGCGGGGCCGCCCCGACGGACTCACGCCCGCCCAGTTCGTCGCACAGATCCGGGACGCCCACCCCGGAATCCTCCTGATGGCCGACATCGCCACCTACGACGAAGGGATGGCGGCGGCGTCCGCGGGCGTCGACCTGGTCGGGACCACCCTGAGCGGCTACACCCCGCAATCGGCGGACGCTCCCGCACCGAATTACGCCCTCGTCGAGCGGCTGGCCCGGGACGCGGGCGTCCCGATCGTTGCCGAGGGACGCATCCGGACGCCGGAGCAAGCCCGTCGCATGCGCGACGCGGGCGCGTACTGCGTCGTCGTCGGAGGGGCCATCACTCGGCCGCTCGAGATCGCCAGCGGCTTCGTCGCCGCCCTGTCCTGACCCCCGCCTGGACGTCCGCGGGGGCGTCCGGGGCCTTCCTCACCCGGCCCCCCGGGGCCGCAACCCAAGAAAGTGACCGCAGATGTTCAAGACACTCCAGAAGATCGGCAAGTCGTTCATGCTGCCGATCGCCATCCTGCCGGCGGCCGGTTTGTTGCTCGGTATTGGTGGCGCCCTCTCCAACCCGAACACTGTCAAGGCCTACCCGGCGCTCGACAACCCTGTCCTGCAGGGCGTCTTCAGCGTGATGGCCGCGGCCGGAACGGTGGTCTTCGCCAACTTGGCGCTGCTGCTGTCCATCGGCCTGTGCATCGGGCTCGCCAAGCGAGACAAGGGCACCGCCGCGCTGGCCGGCATCACCGGTTACCTCGTCATGACGGGCACCATGGAGGCCCTGCTCAAGCTCACCAACCCCGAGGGCAAGATCGACACCGGCGTGGTCGGGTCTCTCGTCATCGGCGCCGTCGCGGTGTGGCTGCACAACCGCTACCACAACATCCAGCTCCCGCCGTTCCTGGGCTTCTTCGGCGGGTCGCGATTCGTCCCGATCGCGACGGCGTTCGCCGCCATCTTCGTGGGTGCGGCGTTCTTCTTGGTGTGGCCGCCCATCCAGCTCGGCATGGTCGCGGCGGGAACCGCGATCGCGAGCTGGGGTCCCATCGGGACGTTCTTCTACGGCTTCCTCATGCGCCTCGCGGGCGCGGTCGGCCTGCACCACATGATCTACCCGCTGTTCTGGTACACCCCGCTCGGCGGCACGGAAATCGTCAATGGCGCCCAGGCCGTCGGCGCGCAGAAGATCTTCTTCGCCCAACTCGCCGATCCGAACCACGTCGGGCTGTTCACCGAGGGTACCCGCTACTTCGCCGGACGCTTCGCCACCATGATGTTCGGCCTGCCGGGCGCCTGCCTCGCCATGTGGCACTGCGTCCCGAAGGACCGCCGGGCCAAGTACACCGGCCTGTTCGTGTCTGTCGCGCTGACGTCGTTCGTGACCGGCATCACCGAGCCCATCGAGTTTATGTTCCTGTTCGTGGCGCCCTGGCTGTACGTCTTCCACGCGTTCCTCGACGGGGTGTCCTTCCTGGTGGCGGATGTCCTGCAGATCCGGATCGGCAACACCTTCTCGGGCGGCGTCATCGACTACACCCTTTTCGGCGTGCTGCAGGGTCAGGACCGCACCCACTGGCTGTACGTCATCCCGATCGGGCTGTTGTGGTTCGCGATCTACTACTTCTCGTTCCGGTTCCTCATCACCCGGTTCCGCGTCGCCACCCCCGGACACCTCGAGGACACCATCGGTCGCGAGTCCGAGGCCACCACGACCGATGCGTCGACGTCCGACGCTGCTGCCGCGGGCACGACGCCGATCCAGCGCGAGGCGTCCGAGATCGTCGCGGCGCTCGGCGGTGCCGCCAACCTCGAGGACGTCGATGCCTGCATTACCCGGCTCCGCGTTGCCGTCAAGGATCCGGAGAAGGTCGACAAGGCGGCGCTCAAGCGCCTGGGGGCGACGGATGTGTTCGAGGTGCGGGGCGGCGTCCAGGCCGTCTACGGGGCGAAGGCGATCCTGTACAAGAACGTCATCAACGAGTCTCTCGGGATCGACGACTGACGACAGGAGCGCGCCATGTGGAACCCCTTCGCGAAGACGCCCGCGGGTGAGAACGTCTATGCCCCGGTGCGGGGCCGGCTGCTCAGCCTGGATGACGTGCCCGACCCGGTGTTCGCCGGCCGGTCCGTGGGGAACGGTTTCGCGGTGGAGCCGTCCGAGGGCGCCTTCTGCGCGCCCATCGACGGCGAGCTGATCCTCCTCGCCAAGACGCTGCACGCCTTCGCGGTGCGCAGTGACGCGGGGGCGGAGATCCTCGTCCATATCGGCATCGACACGGTCATGCTCAAGGGCGAGGGCTTCGCTGCTTTGCGCCGGCAGGGCGATCGGGTAGCGGCGGGGGATCCGATCATCGCCTGCGATCTGGCGGCCGTGGCCGAACGGGTTCCGTCGCTGGCGACCCCGGTGCTGCTGACCAACGGCGCGACGTTCGTCCTGTCGCCGCCCGATCTCACGGCATCGACCGGCGTGCCGGTCGTCACGGTCACCCCCCGGTAGGCCGCCTCACGAGCAGGAACAGGGCCATGAGTACAACCGTCACCATCAAGCGCGTTTACAACAACAACGTGGTGTTGGGGCACGAGCCGGATGGCACGGAGGTGGTGTTGCTGGGAGTCGGACTCGGCTTCCAGCGCAAGCCCGGTGACCGTGTCGACCCTACGGGCAGCCAACGCTTCGTGGCGGGCAAGCCGTACAAGGCCTCGCAAGTGGCCGATCTGCTGAGCGACGCGACGCTGGACGAAGCCCGCGTCGCCCAGCGGATCGTCGGGCTCGCCGAGCAGGCGCTGGAACTCAAGGTGAGTCAGGGGCTGCTTCTGGCCGTCTTGGACCACTTGGCGTTTGCCGTCCGGCGGGCCGCCCAGGGGGTGACGGTCGACTTCCCCCTGCGGTGGGAGGTCGCCCAGATCTTCCCTGCCGAGGCGGCCGTCGGACGCCGCGCCATGGCGCTGGTCCGCAACGAGTTGAGGGTCGAGTTGCAGGACGACGAGTGGGTCGCGTTCGCGCTCCACTTCATCAACCACCGCTGGTCGGGCGGCGATCTGAGCACCACCATCTCCATGACCGAGACCATCACCCGGACGTTCCAGGTGCTCGAGCACGAGTGGGGGCGTCCGATCGACCAGAACTCCATGAGTTCGGCGCGCTTCGTCACCCACATGCGCTACCTGTTCGTCCGGGCGCTGGAAGATCGCCAGTTGGCGCGTGGGACGGTCGACGTCATGGCGGCAGTCCGGGCGAAGTACCCCGAGGCCGCGGACGCCGCCGTCACCATCGCGCGGTTGATCCAGGACGCGGTCAAGCGGGAGCTGACCCCAGAGGAGGTGTCCTACCTCGCGCTGCACACCAGTCGGCTGTATGCCGAGGTGAACTCCGGGACGTGAATCGGCGGGCGGATGCCGTCCTCAGGGGCGCGGACCGGACCCCCACTCCAGGCGGGCGGCCCACGCCTGCCCGAGGCTGAGCCCGCCGTCGTTCGGCGGGACCACCCGGTGCGTCAGGACGGTCAAACCGTGCTCGTCCAGAGTGCGCGTGAGTCGCGCGGTGAACAGGCGGTTCATCGCCACGCCGCCGGTGACGCCGACCACGTCGGTCCGGGCCAGCGTGGCGGCGTCCGCGACGGCGCGAGCCACGGCGTCCGCCACCTCGACATGGAACCGCCAGGCCCGCTCGCCGACGCTGCGGGCGTCGTCCAGGAGGTGCTCGACCGCCCGGGCGAGGGCGGTGTCCGGGGGCTCGTCGGACGGCGCGTGCCGGGTCGTCTCGGGGTGCTCGCGGGCCCAGCCGGACGCCGCCCGCTCCAGTTCCATCGCCGCCTGGGCCTCATAGGACGTCTCGCGGCAGATGCCCAGGAGGGCGGACGCCGCGTCGAAGAGCCGTCCGGCCGAGGACGTCGCCACCACACCGAAACCCGAAGCCACCTGGGAATCGACGAGCCGCAGGTCGGCGTCCGGAACCCCCGCGAAGCGGTCGGCAACGTCCACGCCCCACGCCGCCGCCAGGCCCCGCGCGACCCGCCAGGGCTGCCGGACCGCGCGGTCGCCGCCGACGAGCCCGAACGTCGGGACGTGCCACGCGCGCGCCCAGCCGTCCGGGTCGACGCGCAGCACCTCACCGCCCCAGATCGTGCCGTCGGTGCCGTAGCCGGTGCCGTCGAGGGTGGCGACGACGGCGGTCCGGGTGACGCCGTGCTCGGCCAGCAGCGCCCGGGCGTGGGCGTGGTGATGCTGGACCGGCACCAGCGCGATGTCGTGGGCGTCCGCGTACCGCTCGGCCCACGCGGTGGTGGCGTAGTTGGGGTGCAGGTCGCAGGCGACCACCTCGGGACGCACGCGATGGATGTCGACCAGTTGGGCCACGGACGCCTCAAAGGCCCGCTGCGAGGCCAGCGATCCCATGTCGCCGAGGTGGGCGGACACGAACGCCAAATCCCCTGTGGCCAGGGCGAACGTGTTCTTCAGTTCGCCGCCGACGGCGAGCACGACCGGTCCCGGGGCCGGCAGCACGACGGGCAGCGGCGCGTAGCCGCGCGACCGGCGCGACGGGATCGTGACCGGCGGCGTCCGGTCGCCGGCGGGGGCCGCGAGGAAGACCGAATCCTCCACGGGGACGTGAATGCCCCGGTCGTGCAGCAGGAACGCGTCCGCGAGGCCGCCGAGCCGGGCGCGGGCGTCCGCGTTCGTGAACGCAAGCGGCTCCTCGGAGAGGTTGCCCGACGTGGCGACGAGCGCGAGGCCGTCCGCGAGCAGCAGCCAGTGCAGCGGCGCGTACGGCAGCAGCAGGCCCACGTCGGCGAGTCCGGGGGCGACGCCGTCCGCGAGGTCGTAGCCCGGGGCCATAGGCGCGATCACGATGGGCCGGGCCGCGGACGCCAGCAGCTCGGCCTGGTCGTCGGTGAGGTGGGCTAGGCGGCGGGCCTCGGTCTGGTCGCGGACCATCACCGCGAACGGCTTGCCCGAGCGCCGCTTGCGGACGCGCAGCCGCGCGACGGCGTCCGGGTGGCGGGCGTCGCACATGAGGTGGAACCCGCCGAGTCCTTTGACCGCGAGGATCTCCCCCGCGCGGAGCCGGGCGCGGGCGTCGGCGAGGGTGGCGTCGTGGTCGGTCCGGGCGGCGGCGGGGTCGCGGGTCGTGTGAGGGTGCGGGTGGTCGGGCGGGGCGTCCGGGGCCACGGAGGGTGCTCGGTGGGGTGAGGCGGGCTTGGGCGGGGTTTCGAGCCACAGGCGCGGTCCGCAGGCGTAGCAACTGATCGGCTGGGCGTGGTAGCGGCGGTCGGCGGGGTCGGTGTATTCGGCGCGGCAGGCGGCGCACATCGGGAAGACGCGGAGGGTGGTGGCGGGCCGGTCGTAGGGGAGGTCCTCGATGATCGTGAGCCGGGGACCGCAGTTGGTGCAGGTGGTGAAGGCGTAGCCGTGACGGCGATTGCCGGGATCGGCCATGTCGGCCAGGCAGTCGGGGCAGGTGGCGACGTCGGGCGGGATGAGCGTCCGGGCGCCGGGAAGGTGGCGGCTCGCGACGATCGTGAACCCCGTCTCGCACGGCACGGGAGCGAGGTCGCGCCGGGCCGTCGAGATCACGCGGGCGAGCGGGGGGAGGGTGGCGAGAAGGTCGTCCAGGAAGGCGTCGAGGGCGGGCGCCGCGCCTTGGGTCTCGATGAAGACCTGCAGGTCGTCGTTGCCGACGAACCCGGTGATCGGGTGGCGCGCGGCGACGACCGCCACGTGCGGCCGGAACCCCACCCCCTGCACGACGCCGCGCAGCAGGTATTCCCTGCGGATCACCACGCGCGCACTGTATCGGGACGTGGACATCGGGGGGTCCGCAGGGGCGAGAGGCCGTTTTCCGCTTTTCGTTGCTGGGTCACTCGAATCACACGGGCCCTGAGAGGATCGAAAAGCGGGTAACGGCCTCCGGGCGGCCCGGACCAGCCCCATGAACCCCCGGGGGTATGTACGCTGAGCGGGCGCCGGCAGGGTCGCCGGCCACCGAGGGGATGTCCGTGCACGAACTGGCCTTGTCGCAGCAACTCGCGCGCATCGTCGCGCGCGCGGCCGCCGGTCGCCCGGTGATGGCGGTCGACGTCGAGATCGGACAACTGCGCCAGGTCGTGCCCGAGTCGCTGAGGCAGTGCTGGGCCGTGGTGTCGCGCACGCCGCCGCTCTCGGGAAGCGCGCTGCGGATCGTGTCCGTCCCGGTGGAGTTGGAGTGCCAGGATTGCCTGGCCGTCACGACCCTGGGTGACGTGCTCGCCGTCGCGTGCGCGGCGTGCGGGTCGGTCCGCGTGCGGGTGCGCCGCGGCGAGGAGTTTCGCGTGACCGCGATCGAGGTCGACGACCCCGACGCGCCGAAGGAAGGATGACCGATGGGACGTTTCCACCGCCACGACGACGGCACCGTCCATGCCCACGACCACGACGACCACGGGCATCACCACGAGCACTCCGACGGGCACGGGCAGCCGCACGGTCACGACCACCCGCACGATCATGAGCACTCGGACGGTCACGACCACGCGCACGGTCACGACCACCCGCAGGATCGTCACCCCCGCACCCCCGTGGACCCGGACGTGATCGGCGACCACTCCGGCTACGTCACCGGACGGCAGCGCATCGAGGTCCTGGAGGACATCTACGCCGAGAACGATCACCTCGCCGCCCACAACCGCGAGGCCTTCGACGCGGCGGACGTGCGGGCGATCAACCTCATGAGCTCACCGGGGTCGGGCAAGACCACCCTGCTCCAGCGGACCCTCGCCGCCCTGCGTGACCGGCTCCGCGTCGGCGTCATCGAGGGCGATATCGAAACTCCCCTGGACGCCGAGCGGCTCGGCGGACTCGGCGCCCAGATCAGCCTGCTCAACACCGGAAACGGGTTCGGCGGCGAGTGTCATCTGGATGCCCCCATGATCGCCCGCGCGCTCCGGGGCCTCGACCTGGCGACCCTCGACCTGGTCCTCATCGAGAATGTCGGGAACCTCGTCTGCCCCGCCGAGTTCGACGTTGGCGAGCACAGCAAGGCGATGGTCTACGCCATCACCGAGGGCGAGGACAAGCCGCTGAAGTACCCGGTGATGTTCCGCAGCGTGGCGGCGGTCGTCGTCAACAAGATGGACCTCGCGCCCTACCTCGACTTCGACATGGACCTCTTCCGCCGCAACCTCGAGCAGGTGAACCCGGGCGTGGCCGTGTTCGAGTTGTCGGCGAAGACCGGCGAGGGCGTGGACGCCTGGATCGAGTGGGTCGCCGCGCGCTGAGCGGGCGCCGACTTCAGGGGCGAAGAGCGGGTCGTCCGGGCATCGGACCAACGCCGCGCTCGGGTCTCCGACGCCGGAGCCTACGGGGTGCGCAGCCCCGGGGCGCCTGGGTGGGACGGGGTCATCCCGCTCGCGGTGGGTGCTCGTGCTCGCCGTCGGCGGGGTGGGCGGGAGGAGCGCGGGTGGGCGTGCGACGCCGAGCTGAGCAGGAGACCGAAGGTGGACCCCGGACGATCACCCACCGGGACAACCTGGAACAAACCTGCTCAAATCCGGACCGTTCTTGGGCATTTGGCCACGGACCCATACCCCCGGGGGTACGATCCGCACGTCCGGACGAGGGGGTCCGTGGGGGTCTACCTCCCCGCCGGAACGGCGCGCGTACCGACGCTGCGTCGTGGTGGCAAGCATGGAGAGGCAACCCATGACCTATGACCTGGACGGGTGGCAGCCCGGAACCCTGGCCGACAACCTCGAACGCGCCGGTGTCAGCCGACGTGACTTCCTGAAGTTCTGCGGCGGCCTCGCCGCGATCTTCGCGGTGGGCAGCCCGGCGCTGGCCGGGGGTGCCACCCCGGCGCAAGCGGCGGAGATTACCCCGGCGGCGGAGACGATCGCGCGGGCGCTCGGCGCGGTGACCAAGCCGAACGTCGTGTGGCTGCAGTTGCAGGAATGCACGGGCTGCATGGAGTCCACGCTGCGCTCCGGCGGGACGACCGTCGAGGAGGTGGTCCTCAACCTGCTGAGCGTCAACTACAACGAGCTCGTCATGGCCGCCGCGGGCGAGGCCGCCAACAAGGCCTTGGACGACACCAACGCCCAACCCCACATCCTCGTCGTCAACGGGTCGATCCCCACCAAGGACGGCGGCATCTACTGCACCATGGGCGGCAAGTCCGCCGAGCAGGTGCTGCGCGAATCCGCCGAGCACGCCACGGCGATCCTCGCGGTCGGCGCGTGCGCGGTGTACGGGTCGGTCCAGGCCGCGAAGCCCAACCCCACGGGCGCGGTCGGCGTCGACGAGATCATCAAGAACAAGCCGGTCATCAACGTGTCCGGGTGCCCGCCGATCGGCGAGGTCATCACCGCGACGCTGGCCTACATCCTCACCCACGACGATCTTCCGAAGACGGACGCCGAGGGTCGCCCCTTGTTCGCCTACGGACAGCGCATCCACGACAGTTGCCCGCGGCGCGCGCACTACGACGCCGGCCAGTACGTCCGGACGTTCGACGACGCCGGAGCCCGCGAGGGCTGGTGCCTCTACGACGTCGGCTGCAAGGGCCCGAGCACGTTCAGCCCCTGCCCGATCGTGCAGTGGAACCTCAAGACGAGCTGGCCCATCGGCGCCGGACACCCGTGCATCGGCTGCACGGAGAAGCACTTCTTCGACCGCTTCACCCCCTTCTACGATCGCCTGCCGGACGTCACCGGCATCGGCATCGAGGCGACGGCCGAGAAGGTGGGCTGGGGCCTGGTGGGCGCGGTGACGGCGGGCGTGGCGATCCACGCCGGCATCACCGGCGTCCGGCACCTGGCGGACCGCAAGGCCGCCGAGGCGGACGCCCCGCTGTCGGCGTTCGGCGACTCCGAGAAGGTGTGGGTCAAACCCGAGCGGACGGCGTCCGGCGACCAGGGAAAGGCTGAGTGACATGGCAGAGCGCGTCGTCATCGACCCGTTGACCCGTATCGAGGGTCACTTGCGCATCGAGATCGAATCCGAGGGGGGTGCGATCAAGAAGGCGTGGAGCGAGACCACGCAGTTCCGCGGCATCGAGACCATCGTCCAGGGGCGGGACCCCCGCGATGTGTGGGCGTTCGTCCAGCGGATCTGCGGCGTGTGCACCACGGTCCACGCCATCGCCTCCATCGTGGCGGTCGAGAACGCCATCGGCTCGAACCCGCCGGAGCAGGCCCACCTGATCCGCGACATGGTCATGAGCTCCCAGGAGGTCCAAGACCACGTCATCCACTTCTACCACCTGCAGGCCCTCGACTGGGTCAACGTGGCGAACGCCGCCAAGGGCGACCCCGCCAAGGCCGTCGAGTTCGCGCGCGCCATCGGCAGCAAGTGGAAGGGCAACACGGTCGAGCGCTTCGCCAAGGTGAAGGCGACGGTGCAGGGCATCCTCGACTCGGGCCAGCTCTCGATCTTCACCGGCGGCTACTGGGACCACCCCGACTACCGGCTGCCACCCGAAGCCGACCTCATGGCGGTGTCGCACTACCTCGACGCACTGGAGTTCCAGCGCTCGATGATCCGCATCGGGACCGTCTTCGGCGGCAAGAACCCGCACCCGAACTTCCTCGTCGGCGGCATGGCCTGTTCGATCGACCCGAACTCCTCGGAGTCGATCAACCAGGTCCAGACCGACCAGGTCAAGGGGTGGGTGGCCGAGACCCTCGAGTTCGTCCGCGACTGCTACTACCCCGACGTGCTCGCGGTGGCCGGTGTCTACAAGGACTACTTCGACATCGGCGCGGCCCAGCCGAACTTCCTGGCCGTCGGCCTGGCGGGCGCGACGTACGCGGGCAACCCCGCCAACGCGCGTACGACCTCGGCGTTCACCGAGATCAAGCCGGGCGTGATCCTGGACGGCGACCTCAGCAAGGTTCATCCTTTCGACCCGGCCAAGATCGCCGAGTACGTCACGTCGGCCTGGTACACCTATGCCGGCGACAGCAACGCGGCGCTCACCCCCGACAAGGGCGAGACGACGCCGAAGTACACCGGCCCGAAGCCGCCCTACGAGTGGCTCGGCGACGCCGAGAAGTACACCTGGTGCAAGGCCCCCCGCTACGACGACAAGGTCGTGCAGGTCGGTCCGGTCGCGCGCGTCATCCTCGCCTACGCCCAGGGTCACGCCCGGACGAAGGAGCTCGTGGACGCCGCGGCGGCCAAGCTGGGCATCCAGCCGGCGCAGCTCAACTCCACCATGGGCCGCATCTTCGCCCGCGCGCTGGAGGCGCTCACGTCGGCCGAGATCCTGGCGCAGGTCACTTTCCCGCAGTTCATGAAGAACATCGCTGGCGGCGACCTCAACGTCTTCGACGCCACCAAGTGGGAGCCGCGGTCGTGGCCCGCCACGGCGTCCGGCTTCTCGCTCGTGGAGGTCGCCCGCGGCAACCTGAGCCACTGGGTGACCATCTCCGGCGGCAAGGTCGAGCGCTACCAGGCGGTCGTCCCGACGACATGGCTGGCCGGCGGACGCGACGCCCACGGCAAGCAGGGCCCGTACGAGGAGTCGCTGGCTGGCAACGGCAAGCACCCGTTGGCCCGCAAGGAGCAGCCGCTGGAGCCGCTGCGGACCATCCACTCCTTCGACCCGTGCATGAGCTGCGCGGTCCACATCCTCGACCCCGAGGGGGGCGAGGGGTTCCAGGTGGTGACCCCGTGACCGCCCAGCCCGAGCCACAGGCCAAGCCGAGCATCGGCGTCCAGGCCATCGACGGCTTCAGCGTCGGCAAACTCAGCTCGCAGCGGCTCATGTCGCTGGCGGCGGTGGCGCTGGAAGACACCGAGGATCCGGTCGACCTCGCGCTCGCGGCGAAGCTGCGGCGCGACCGTCCGGACCTGCGCCTGGCCAAGGTCGTCGAGGGCGAGTACGACCCGGCCCGGCACGACCGCCGGTATTCCCTCGCTCGGGCGCGCGACTTCGCGGGCTCGGAGGGTCAGACGCGCGATCTCATGGTCATGCGCGGCGACCTGGAGCACGTGATCGCGGCGGTCCGTCCGGCGCGCGAGGATCGGACGCTGCTGCGCCGCCAGGCGCAGATGGCGCGCATGCGCGGCTGCCGACCGCTGGGGGTGGCGTCCGCGCGCGTCCAGCCGGACGGGTCGCTCGGCCCGTACCGGATGCAGGGCTTCGTGACGCTCCGGCCGACCGGGGCGCGGGGGTTCGCGGAGGACACCGCGAGCCGACCGGGGGAGTGGGTCCGGGTCAATGTGTGGTCGGGGCTGCTGCGCTGGCAGCACTGGATCAACGTCGCGGTGATCTTCATCCTGAGCTGCACGGGCTACTACATCATGGACCCGTTCTTCGGGCCCCAAGCCCGCGCGGGCGCCGAGACGGGCTTCCTGATGGGGTGGTTCCGCCTGATCCACTTCATCGCCGCGTTCATCTGGCTCGCGATCGGCGCGACGCGCGTGGTGCTCGCGTTCGCCTCGCGCGACCGCTACATGCGCTGGCCGACGTTCTGGCCGCTCAAGAAGCGCTCGGACATCGCCAACCTCGGCAAGGTGGCCGCCTACTACGCGTTCCTGCGCAAGCATGGGCCGCTCTACCTCGCGCACAACCCGCTGCAGCAGCTCGCCTACACGACCATCTACGTGCTCGGCGTGCTGCAGATGGCGACCGGCCTGTCGCTCTACGCGCTGTACCACATGAGCAACCCGGTCTGGGCGTTGGTGGCGCTGCCGGCGTCGTGGGTCGGCGTCCCGATCCTGCGGCTGATCCACGCGTTCATCATGTTCGTGTTGTGGGCGTTCGTCATCATGCACGTCTACCTCGCCATCCGCGCCGACTCGCTCGAGCGGCACGGCGGCGTGTCCAGCATGGTCAACGGCGGCGTCTGGCTGCGGCGCGGCAGCAAGCCGGTCGACGCCCCGGAGATCGGATGACGGCGGACATCACCGTCCTCGGCGTCGGCAACCCCATCATGGGCGACGACGCCATCGGGCTGGAGCTGCTCTCCCGGCTGGGGCAGCGGCGTCCGGACCCGCGGGTGGAGTACGTGGACGGCGGGACCTCGGGCATGGAGTTGGTGCCCGTCGTCCAGGAGGCGCGGCGGCTGTTGGTCTTGGACGCCGTCGCCTCGCCCAGCCCGCCCGGCACGGTCGTGCGGGTCGGCGGCGACCAGGTGCCGCGGCTGCTGGCCGCCAAGCTGTCGCCGCACCAGGTGGGGTTGCTGGACGTCCTCGCGGCCGTGCGGCTGCTCGGGTCGGAGCCGGACGCCGTGGAGGTCGTCGGCATCGTCCCGGGCGAGGTGGACCTGCGGTTGGGGCTGTCCGCGGAGGTTGCGGACGCCCTCGGCGCGGCCACCGACGCCGCGGCCGCCGTGGTGGATGCGTGGCTGGCGGAGCTGGCCGGTCCGGGCGAACGGACCGATGGCTAGGCGATTCGTCCGGGCGGGCGGGCGGGGTGCGCGGGTCGGATTACGGCTCCCACTCCACCCACGCGATCTCGAACTCGCGACCGCTGACAAGATCGGCGGTCGGCGTCCGGCACGCGGGACACTCCAACGCGAAGAACTCGTCGATGGCCTGGGGGCCACCACAACTCGGGCACCACACCGCCGCCGGGACGGTCTCGATCTCGAGGGCCGCGTGCTCCAGCGGGGTGCCGTGCGTGGCGATGGGCCAGCTCCCGAGCAGGGCGTCCGGCAGGGCGCCGCTCATCGCTCCCACACGGAGCGCCACGGCGCGGATCGCGGGGTCGCCCGCCTCGGACGCCGCCTTCCGCACCGCGCCGACCACCGAGGTGACAAGGCCCAACTCGTGCATAACGCCATCCTGACAGGATCGGACGCATGAAGATCGACCTGAACGAGATTGTCGACCCGTTCGGGGCGCGGGTGGTCGTCCGGGTGGACGCCGAGGGTCACCCCGAGGACGCGTGGTTCGACCTCGTGGGCCTGCCGCGCGTGGACGCCCTGCTTGTCGGGCAGCCGGTGACGCACGCGCCCACGGTGGTCGAGCGGCTCTGCGGGATCTGTCCGGCGGCCCACCACCTCGCCGGCGTCCGGGCCCTGGAGGCGCTCGCCGGGCAGGGTCCGGTGCCGCCGACCGCCGACGCGGTCCGGCGCCTGCTGCACCTCGGGTCGGCGCTGGAGACGCACGCGGTGCGGTTCGTGGGCGTGGACCGGGAGGCGGCCGTGACCGTGCGGCGCGCCGGCAGGGCGGCGATGGCGGCGTCCGGTTCGCCGGGGCATTTCCCGGCGACGGCGGTCCCCGGGGGCGTCCGGGCGGCGGTCGATCCGGAGGCGCTGGCCGGGCTGCGGGGGCAGGTCGCGGACGCCGTGGCCGCGGCCCGCGCGGTGGCCGACGCGCTGGCGTCCGACCCCGGAATCGGCGACGACTTCGCGGGCGCGGACGTCGCGCTCGTGGACGCCGAGGGGCGTCCGGATTTGCTGGGGGAGTGGGTGCGGGCGGTGGCGCCGGACGGCCGGGTGCTCGTCGAGGCGGGAGCGCCGCAGGAGTGGCCGCGGTTGGTGGCCGAGGAGCGTCCGGGGGCGGTGGCGCCGCGGCCTTACCTGACCGCGCTGGGTCCGGGGGCGGGGTGGTATCGGGTCGGTCCGGTCGCGCAGTTGCGCATCGGCGTGCCGCGGACGCCGCAGGCCGCCGACCTGCGCGAGCGGTGGCTGGCCGGGGGCGGGGGCGCCACGGCTGCGCGGGCGATCGTGACCCTGGCGGCGGCCGAGGCCTTGGCGGTGGTGCTGGAGCGTCCGGAGCTGACCTCCGGCGCGGTGGAGGGGCCCGGCGCGGGGGCCGGGACGGGCGCGCTCTCGGGGGGCGGGGACCGTGGCGTCGGGACGCATCCCGGCCCGCAGGGCGACGCGCCGACGCGCACCGGGACGGGCTGGGTGGACGGGCCGCGGGGGCTGTTGGTCCACACCTACGCGGCGGACGGCGACGGCGTCCTGACGGCGTCCAGAATCCTGACCCCGACCGCCCAGAACGAGCCGTGGCTAGGCAGCCTGCTGGCGGCCGCGGCGTCCGGACCCGACGCCGAGAGGGCAGGCCGGTTGGAGGACTCGATTCGCGAGGCGGACCCGTGCCTGCCGGTGGCGTCCGCGCCGCTGGGCGGGATGGGGCTCAGGGTGGACGTGATCGGCGGGACGGAGGTGCGCTGATGTGCGTGGGGGTGCCGTCGCGGATTCTCGCGATCACGGACGGGCCGATGCCGATGGGGCGGATCGACGTCGCGGGGCAGGAGCAGGACGTGTGCCTGGCGTACGTCCCGGAGGCGGAGGTCGGCGACTACGTGCTGATCGCGGGCGGGTTCGCGATGACGGTCCTGGACGAGGCGTCCGCGCTGGAGTCGCTGGCGACGTGGGCGGAGCTGGGCATGCTCGACGGCCCGGACGGGCTCGGCGGTGCGGGTCCGTCGGCCGCGGGGTGACCCTCAGGCGCGCTTGAGGAGTTCGGTGCGGGCGTAGTCGGTGAGGTCGGCGTCCGCGGACAGGCAGTGGGGCACGAGCGCGCGGTCGGTGGTGAGCGCGGCGAAGAGCTGGGCGAGCGTGACGCCGTGCGCGGGACGGTCCAGGACGACCAGGGGGTCGCCGGGGGCGATCCGTCCGGGGAGGGCGACGCGCAGGTAGGGTCCCGGGCGTCCGACGGCCGTGAACCGCTTGACCCAGCGGGGCTGGTCGATCACCCCGGCGAAAGTCCGGCAGGGCAGGCGCGGGTGGGTGACGACCAGTTCCGCCGCGCCGACGCGCCACCGCTCGCCGAGCACCGCGGCGTTGACGTCGTAGCCCTCAGTGGTGAGGTTCTCGCCGAACGAGCCGTCCGGGAGGCGGACGCCGAGCTCGGACTCCCACCGGTCGAGGTCCTCGCGGGCGAACGCGTAGACCGCCTGGTCCGTGCCGCCGTGGTAGCGGCGGTCGCCGATGGCGTCGCCCTCCACGCCGCTGAGACCGAGGCGGACGCCGGGGTCGATGACGTCGATCCAGGGCTCCGGGCGTTTGCGGTGGCCCGTCACGCCTGCCCGTGAGGCGCTCGTGGGCTCGAGCGAGCCGAGGTTCGTGGACCGGATCCGCATGTCCGGCATCCTAGGGAAACGCTGATCGATCATGTTCGGACTGGCGCGGCACGGATCGAGCGATCCGAACCCCCTCGATCTGGGCCCGTCTGTTCAAGACGAGCCCACGATCTCGTGGTTCCGGCTCATCTCGCCCGACCCGTCCTCGCCAAGAACAGCATCGATCAGCGGTTCCCTAGGGCGGCGAATGTCCCCGGCAGCGCGTGAGTTCGCACTCCTCCACGCGGGCACACGCGCGCGGTGGTCGACAGGGCGTCCTCCACCAGCACCCCCGCGTCGGCGCGGGCACACGCGCGGCGGCTGGTCGCCGGGTCTTGTCCTGGAGCAGTGCTGGGGTGTAAAGCTGAAATCGGCGGATCGCGGACGCCTCCGCCCTGTCGTGAGGAGCCGACATGTCCAGGCCCACCATCCCGCTCTCACGCTCGTCACACCGCCGGCCGCTGCCGGGGGTCGTCGCTACCGGAGGCATCCTGCTGTGCCTCGCGTTGGCCGGCTGCCTGCCGATCGGCGGGTGGCCGTTTGGACAGCAGCCGACGGAGCCCGCCACGCCGCCGGTCTCCGTCCCCGCCACGGCCACGCCGTCGGTCCCCCCGGCCAGCCCGACGGTCGAGGCGTCCGTCCCGCCCGCGACCGTTCCCCCCGCGACCGTCACCACCACGGTCACGGCGCCCCCGCCGCCCCCCGCCAAGGATCCGGGCTCCGGTGCCCGGACGATCAGCGGCTCCACCCTCGGATTCGCCTCGCCCACCGGGAACCTGGTGTGCACGATGCGCGCCTCGGGGCCCGTCATCTGTCACGCGACGCAGGCGACGTGGAAGGGATCCGCGGTGCCCGTGTCGAAGCAGCGCAACTGCGAGGAGTTCGGACCGTTCGGCCCCTGGGACGACGTGGCGCTCGACGACACCGGCGCTTTCGGGTTGTGCGTGACCGAGATCAACACCCTGGAGGCGTACCTGACTTGGGGCGGCGAACCCAACGAGTTCGGCAAGGAGTTCCGCTCCTGGTACGAGCCCGGACGCGACAAGGTCGTGGTGCCGGAGAAGGGCATCCAGTTGCCCGTCCTGCCCTACGGCGGGGTCGCGACCACGGGACGGTACCGCTGCACGATGGCGACCACCGGCGTGACGTGCACCGACACCAAGACCGGACACGGTTTCAGCCTCGCCCGCGCGAAGATCGAGGTGCGCTGACCGACCGCGGCACCCAGCGCTCGGATGAGCCCCTGCGGGGCTTGTCCCCGCCCCCGACCCGGGCGCGCGGGTGAACCCTGTCGAGCAACACGCCGCCGAACTCGCGGAAAGCCGCCGACCCGGGCGCGCGGGTGAACCCCTGGGGGTCTTGTCCCGACCGTCGGTGCCGGTGTAGCCGTGGACGTGGCGGGGTCCGCTCGCCGCCCCGCCGTGAGGAGCCGCCATGCCCCGCATCGCCCACGCCCGCCGACGCCCGCCGGGACCGGCCACCGCAGCGATCGTCCTGCTCGGTCTCGCCCTGACCGGCTGCCTCCCCGGCGGAGCGTGGCCGTTCGGCGCCCCAACGACCCCGGACGCCGCGCCGACCCCGACGGTGGTGGCGACGCCCGACCGGCCGACGCCCACGGCGTCCGCGGCCCCCTCCACCCTCAACCCCCTCGGACCCGAGCCGGCCCCGCCCACCGTGACGGTCCCGAACCCGCCTGCGCCCGCGCCGCCCGCCGCCCGGACCGTCACCGGATCGACCATCGGGTTCGCGTCCCCCTCGGGCAACATCGTCTGCACGATGCGTGCCAGCGGCGGGGTGCACTGCGCCATCCGGGAGGCCACTTGGAAGGGCTCGGCGGTGCCGAAGGCGAAGCAGCGCAACTGCGACGCGACCGAGCCGTTCGGGCACTGGCAGGAGTTGCTCCTCGACGAGACGGGCGCGTGGGGCCACTGCGCGACCGAGGCCACGACGATGGAGGCGTACTTCACCCTCGACGGCGCCCCCAACGCCCTGGGACGCGAGTTCCGCACCTGGCACGACCCTCAGCGGGACGCCACGTTCTCGTGGGGGTCCGTGGCGGCCGCGCCCGTCCTGCCCTACGGCGGCACGGCCACCACCGGCCGCTACCGCTGCGTGATGGCGACCACCGGCGTGACCTGCACCGACACCGCGACCGGCGCGGGGTTCCTGCTGTCGCGCGCGAAGGTCAGGGTCTTCTAGCCGCGCTAGCCTGAGCCCCGACCCGAGGAGGCCCCATGCTCGCGGACGCGGCCCGCATCCTGTTCGTCCACGCCCACCCCGACGACGAAACGCTCTGGACGGGCGCCCTGATCGCCCACCTGGCCCGCTCCGGACGCCGCTGCTTCGTCCTCACCGCCACCCGCGGCGAACTCGGCGAAATCCGCCCCGAGTCGCCCGCGGCCCTCGCCGGCCCGGACGGCCTCGCCGCAGCCCGTGAGGACGAACTCGCCCGGGCCTGCGCGGCCCTCGGCGTGGCCGGACGCTGCTTCCTCGGCGACCCGCCGGCGCGGGCGGCGTCCGAGCCACGGCGCTACACCGACTCGGGGATGGTCTGGATCGACGAGGCCGCCCGTGTCGCCGGTCCCGGAACGGACGCCGGCCCGGACGCCCTCACCCGCGCCGATCCGGACGCCGTCGCCGCCGATATCGCGGCGTATGCGGACGCCGTGGGTGCGGACGCCGTGGTGTCCTACGACGCGGACGGCGGCTACTTCCATCCCGATCACGTCGCCCTTCACGCGCCCAGCCGGACGGCGGCGTCCGCCCTCGGACTCCCGTTCTGGGAGGTGGTCTCCGACCCGGCGGGCGCGGGGGAGTGGCACGACCTGTCCGCCGAGTTGGCGACCGTCCAGGCCGCGCTGACCGCCTACCCCTCGCAGCTCGTGGTGGTGGGCGACGAGCTCGTGTTCTCGGGCGGGCAACGCCACCCGATCCCTACGCGGATCGGCCTGCGCCGCCGCTGAGCCTGCGCCTCGGACGCCGCGTCAGGACGCCTGAGGGTGTTCGCCGGCGTGGTCGAGGACGCGCAGCAGCGGCGCGTAGTGGTCGGCGACGGCGGCCCGATAGCGCTCCAGGTCGCCGGCGACGGCGGCGTCGAGCATCGCGGCGTGGGCGTTCGCGGTGTCGGCTAGGTCGCGGCGGCTCGCGACGCCCAGCATCGGGGACATGGTCTTGTGGATGTCCCAGAAGGCCGCCACCAGCTCGCTGTAGAGCCCGTTGTGGAGGCGTCCGGCGAGCTCCAGGTGGAACGCCCGGTCGTGGGCGAGGAAGGTCTCGCTGCGCTTGGCCGATTCGGCCATCGCGTTCACGGCGGCGCGCAGCTCGGGAACGGGCTGGCCGGCCAGTTCGCGCACCATGCGCGGCGCGAGGGCGATGTCGAGCCCCATCCGCACCTCGACGACATCGTGCAGCGACTGCAACCCCTGCCCGGGATCGAGGATGCTGCGGAACAGTACCGACTCCACGAGCGGACGCAAGGACATGTCGCCGACGAACGTCCCGGTGCCGTGGCGGACCTCGAGAATGTCCAGCGCGACGAGCGTCCGGACGGCCTCACGGACGCTGGAGCGGGAGACCTGCAACTCCTCCATGAGGTCGGCCTCCGTGGGCATCGGATCCCCCGGACGCAGGCCCCGATCGAACATGAGTCGCTTGATGGCCGAGGCGGTCGTCTGGTCACGCTCCGGAACCACCATGTTCGTCCCCTTTCCGAGGTCCCGGGGGCTTGCCCCCGGGATTGTTTCCGTGCATATAATGGCACACACATCAGACATCAGACGTCTGATCTCAGAGGAGATTCAACGATGACCGCATCCCTCCCCACCACCAACCGTCGCGGGTTCCTCAAGCTCGTGGGAGCCATGGGCGTGGCGTCCGCCTTCGCCGGCTCGCTGTCCGCCTGTGGGACCCCTGGCGCTCAGACGTCGGGCGGCGCCGCCGGCAAGGCTGACGGCTCGATCACCGCCGGTATCTCGTACGAGCTCGGCACCAACGGCTACGACCCCATGAAGACGACGGCCGCCCTCACGCTGGCCGCCAACTGGCACACGATGGAGGGGCTCACCGAGCTCAACCCGGCCACGCGCGAGACCTACGCCGCGCTGGGCGCCGACCTGCCCAAGAAGATCGACGACACGACCTACGAGGTCAAGCTGCGTGACGGCGCCGTGTTCCACGACGGCTCCAAGGTCACCGCCGACGATGTCGTCTTCAGCTTCACCCGCGTCATGGACCCGGCCAACAAGAGCCTGTACGTGGCGTTCATCCCCTTCCTCGACAAGGTCACGAAGAAGGACGACACCACCGTCACCATCAAGACCAAGTACCCCTTCTCCCTGGTCGCCGAGCGCTTGACCGTCGTCAAGATCGTCCCCAAGGCCGCGGTCGAGAAGGACGCCAAGGCGTTCGACATGAACCCGATCGGCACGGGCCCCTACAAGATGACCGACAACGGCGCCGCGTCGCAGAAGATCGTCTTCGAGAAGTTCGACAAGTACACCGGCAAGCACGCCGCCAAGGCCAAGACGATGACGTGGAGCATCATGCCCGACGACGCGACGCGCACCAACGCGCTGCAGTCCGGCTCGGTCCAGGCCATGGACGCCGTCCCCGCCACCAACCTGTCGAGCCTCGCGTCGGCCAAGAAGGTCTCCGCGGAGCAGGGCTTCGGTCTGCTGTTCGCGATGTTCAACTGCGGCTCCGCCCCGATGAACGACGTGCGCAACCGCCAGGCGATCATGTACGCCCTCGACTACGACAAGATCTGCAAGACCGGCATGGCCGACCTCGCCGCCCCGGCCACCTGCTTCGTGCAGCAGGGCCACCCGGCCTACAAGAAGGCCGCCACGGTCTACCCGGGCAACCAGGCCAAGGCCAAGGAGCTCCTGGCCCAGACCGGCCTCAAGAAGGTCCGCCTGCTGGCCTCCAACCACGGCTGGTTCGCCGCGGTGCGCCCGATGATCAAGGAGTCCCTGGAGGCCGTCGGCCTCGAGGTCGCCTACGAAGAGAAGAAGTCCGCCGACGTCTACGCCACCATCGACGGCAAGCCCGAGGCGTACGACATCGTCGTCGCTCCCGGCGATCCCTCCGTGTTCGGTGACGACGCCGACCTGCTGCTCCGCTGGTGGTACGCCGGCAAGACCTGGACCGAGGATCGTCAGCACTGGAAGGGCCAGCCCTCCTACGACAAGGTGCAGGCGCTGCTCGACGAGGCCGCCAAGCTCACCGGCGACGCCCAGAAGGGCAAGTGGGGCGAGATCTTCGACGTCATCGCCGAGAACGTCCCGCTGTACCCGATCTTCCACCGCAAGTCCCCCACCGCGTGGGACGACAAGACCCTCGTCGGCTTCAAGCCGCTGAAGGTCACGGGCCTGTCGTTCGTCGACGTCGGCTCCACCAAGTAGCACCTCCCGGGCTCGGGGGCGGCCGCGCCGCCCCCGGGTCACCCCGGCACCTCGGTGCCTCCCGCCCCCGACGTTGCCCATCCGGTTCCGGACGCCGTCGGTGCGGCCTGCGCGTCGGCGCACCACTTCACCTTCGCCCTTTCAAGGAGCGTGTTTGTCGTGTCCAACTTGATTCGTCTGCTCGGCAGGCGACTCGTGGCCCTCCCCATCATGGTGCTGGGTGTCACCCTCTTGGTCTTCGTCATCATGGGCATGTCCGGGATCAACCCCGGACAGTTGGCTCTCGGCGAAAGCGCCACCAAGGAAGCTATCGCCCAGTGGAACGAGGAGCGGGGCCTTAACGACCCGCTCCTCGTGCGTTACGGACATTTCCTCGTCGGCCTGGTGCAGGGCAGCCTGGGAACGTCCTTCCAGGGCGAGAGCATCAACGCCATGGTGGCCAAGAACTTCCCGGTGACGTTGCAGTTGACGTTCATCGGTCTGGCCATCGCGGTCGTGCTCTCGCTGTTCTTCGGCGTCCTGGCCGCCCTCTACCGCGACCAGTGGCCCGACCAGGCCATCCGCGTCTTCTCGATCGCGTGCCTGGCCACCCCGTCCTTCTGGCTGGCGCTGCTGCTCATCCAGGCGTTCGGCAACATCCCCGGCGGCACCGGCTGGTTCCCGGCGGTGGTGACCGACTGGGTGTCCTTCTCCGGCGATCCCGGCGCGTACGTCCGGCAGGTGGCGCTGCCCGCGTTCGCCCTCGGCGTCCCCGTGGCCGGCTCGCTCACCCGCGTCGTCCGCACGGCGATGGTCGAGGAACTCGACAAGGATTACGTCCGCACCGCCATCGGCGCCGGCATCCCCAAGCCGATCGTCATCGCCCGTAACGTCCTGCGCAACGCGCTCATCACCCCGCTGACCGTCCTCGGCCTGCGCGTCGGCTACCTCATGGGCGGCGCGGTGGTCATCGAGATGATCTTCAACATCCAGGGCATGGGCCAGTTGATCTTCCAGGGCATCACCCGCAACGACGTCCCGATCGTCCAGGGCGTCACGATCACCGTGGCCGTGGCGTTCATCCTGATCAACCTGATCGTCGACCTGCTGTACGTCCTCGTCAATCCCCGAATCAGGAGCATCTGATGTTGTCGGCGGAATCTCGTAAGAAGCTCACCACGACACCGAACCTGCGGTTCCAGGGCTGGAAGGCCCTGCCGTTGGGGTCGAAGATCGCCGTCTGCGTGCTCGGGGCCATGGTGGTCCTGGCCGTCTTCGCCGACGTCATCGCACCGTACGCCCCGGGGGCGTCGGGCATCGTCCCGCCCGAGTGGCAGATCAAGACCGAGATCCCCGGGGTCGGCGTCCAGCTCAGTTCCACCGTCGGCCCGAGCAGCCACTTCTGGTTCGGCACCGACGGCGCCGCGCGCGACGTGTTCAGCCGCGTCGTCTACGGCGCCCGCGTCTCGCTGATCGTCGGTCTGACCGCGACCGGCCTGGCCCTCGCCGTCGCCGCGGTGCTCGGCTCGATCGCCGCGACCTCGCGGAAGTGGGTTGCCGAACTGCTCATGCGCGTCCTCGACGTCATCATGAGCTTCCCGGGCATCGCCCTGGCGGCCGTGCTGGTGACCGCGCTGTCCTCGCGCCTGCCGATCCTGCCGGTGGTCATCATCTCGATCGCGTTCCTCTACATCCCCCAGCTCACCCGCGTCGTTCGCGCCAATGTGGTGAGCCAGTTCGGCGAGGACTACGTGGCGGCCACCCGCGTCATGGGCTCGTCGACCGCGCGCATCCTCGTCAAGCACGTCGCCCGCAACTGCATGGCGCCGATCCTGGTCTTCGCGACCGTCCTCGTCGCGGACGCCATCGTCTTCGAGGCCTCGCTGTCCTTCATCGGCACCGGCATCACCAGCGTGAACACCCCGACCTGGGGCAACATGCTGAGCGAGGGCAAGCAGTTGCTGCTCGCCGGTAGCTGGTGGACGACCTTCTTCCCCGGCCTGTTCATCCTCATCACCACCCTCAGCCTCAACGTGCTCAGCGAGGGCCTGACCGACTCGCTGGCCGCCCCCCGGGCCAAGGTGCGGGCCAAGATCGAGGACCCGGCCGAGAAGCGGACCGACGCCGTGTCCACGCTCCTCACCGTGACCGGTGCCGAGACCGTCCCGCTGGAGGATCGGCTCGCGGCCCTCGCCAAGGCCGAGGCCGCCCGCGGCGGACGCCTCGTCTACACCGGCGACGCCGAACCGCTGCTGGAGGTCAAGGATCTGTGCATCCGCTTCCCCGAGCAGCACGGCGACATCGACGTGGTCGACCACGTGTCGTTCTCCGTCCGGCCCGGCGAGACGATGGGCCTGGTCGGCGAGTCCGGCTGCGGCAAGTCCATCACCTCGATGGCGGTCATGGGGTTGCTCCCGAAGACGGCCGAACTCAGCGGCCAGATCATGTTCGGCGACACCGACCTGCTCACGCTCACCCCGC
Organism: uncultured Nigerium sp.; assembly: GCA_964482465.1. Lineage (GTDB taxonomy): Bacteria > Actinomycetota > Actinomycetes > Propionibacteriales > Propionibacteriaceae > Propioniciclava. The sequence goes on from CAYZXQ010000012.1 coordinate 49,096, forward strand.
AGCAGCACAACGCGCTGCGCGGCCACGAGATCGCGATGATCTACCAGGACGCCCTGAGCTCGCTCAACCCGTCCATGCTCATCAAGGCCCAGATGAAGCAGCTCACCTCCCGCGGCGGCCAGCGGTCCGCCGAGGAACTGCTGGAGCTGGTGGGCCTCGACCCGGTTCGCACCCTGGCGTCCTACCCCCACGAGCTGTCCGGCGGCCAGCGTCAGCGCGTCCTCATCGCCATGGCGCTCACCCGCAACCCGAAGCTGGTCATCGCGGACGAGCCGACCACGGCCCTGGACGTGACCGTCCAGGCGCAGGTGATCGACCTGCTCAACGAGCTGCGCGAGAAGCTGGGCTTCGCGATGGTGTTCGTCAGCCACGACCTGGCGCTGGTCGCCAAGGTGGCCCACCGGATCACCGTCATGTACGCCGGCCAGGTCGTCGAGACCGGACCGACCGCGCAACTGCTCACCGATCCCCGGCACGAGTACACCCGCGGCCTGCTGGGCGCGGTGCTGTCCATCGAGTCGGGCTCCGGACGGCTCCACCAGGTGCCGGGCGTCGTCCCGTCGCCGCGCGAGTTCGTGCGGGGCGACCGGTTCGCGCCGCGCTCGTCCCACCCGGATGTCGGCCTCGACACCCGTCCCGACATGGTCACGGTGCCCGGAACCGAGCACCAGTGGGCCCGTCACCCCGAACTGGTCAAGGAGGCCTGACATGAGCGACACCACACCCGTGCGGGACGCCCAGGCCGCACCCGCGGCGTCCGCACCCGTCATGGAACTGCGCGACGTCCACGTCGTGCACAAGACCCGGACCGGCGGCCTGTTCAAGCCGGGCCTCGTGCGGGCCGTCGACGGCGTCGACTTCACCATCGCGCGCGGCGAGACCGTGGGCATCGTCGGGGAGTCGGGCTGCGGCAAGTCCACCCTGGCCCGCGTGCTCGTGGGGCTGCAGACGCCGACGTCCGGCGAGGTGCTGTTCCGCGGCAAGAAGCTCCGCTACGAGGCGGGCACCCGCCGCGAGCTGGGCCGGGCCATCTCGGTGGTCTTCCAGGATCCGGCGACGGCGCTCAACCCGCGCATGCTGGTCCGCGAGCAGTTGCTCGATCCGCTCATCGTGCACGGCATCGGGACGCCCGCGTCCCGGGACGCCCGCGTCCGCGAGCTGATCGGCCTGGTGGGGCTGCCGGCGTCCGCGCTGGACGTCCTGCCGCGGCAGATCTCCGGCGGCCAGCGGCAGCGCGTGGCCATCGCCCGCGCGCTCGCGCTGGAGCCGGACGTGGTCGTAGCCGACGAGCCCACCTCCGCGCTCGACGTGTCGGTGCGCGCCCAGGTGCTCAACCTGCTCACCGACCTCAAGGCGACGCTCGGGCTGGGGATGATCTTCATCAGCCACGACATCTCCACCGTCCGCTATGTGTCCGACCGGATGGCCGTCATGAATGCCGGCCGGATCGTCGAGACCGGACCCGCCGAGGACCTGCTCACCCACCCCAAGCACGAGTACACCCGTACCCTGCTGGGTGCCGTCCCGACTCTCGTCTGACCCACCCCGAACCCAACCAAGGAGACCCTGACATGTCCGTGTTCCGCGGGATCGTCCCGCCCGTCCTCACCCCCTTCACCGCCGCTGGCGAGCTCGACCTGCCGAGCCTCGACCGGCTGGTCGACCACCTGCTGGACGCCGGCGTCGACGGCCTGTTCGCCCTCGGGTCGTCGGGCCAGGTCGCGTACCTGACCGACGCCCAGCGGGCCGAGGTCGTCACCCGCATCGTCGAGCGCGCGGCCGGCCGCGTGCCCGTGGTCGTCGGGACCGCCGACCTGACCGCCCCGCGCGTCATCGAGCAGGGGCGCGCCGCGGTCGCGGCCGGGGCGTCCGGCATCGTCGTCACGGCCCCGCTGTACGCGCTCAACGACAGCCCCGAGATCGGCCGCCACTTCCGCATGATCGCCGCGGCCGTGGACTGCCCGGTGCTCGCCTACGACGTGCCCGTCCGCGTGCACGCCAAGCTCGGCCTCGGGCTCCTGCTCGAGCTGGGCCGCGACGGCGTCATCGCGGGGGTCAAGGACTCCTCCGGCGACGACGTGGCGTTCCGGCGGCTCGTGGCCGCCAACGCGGCGGCCGGGCATCCGCTCGACCTGCTGTCGGGCCACGAGGTCATGCTTGACGGGATGTTCCTGCTCGGCGCGGACGGCGGCGTCCCGGGGCTCGCGAACGTCGATCCGGCGGGGTACGTCCGGCTGTGGCGGGCCGCGCAGGCCCGCGACTGGGAGGCCGCGCGCGCCGAGCAGGACCGCATCACGCGCCTGTTCGAGATCGCGTTCGTCCCGCAGGGACGCTCCGGCGACGCCGGCGGCATCGGCGCGTTCAAGGCGGCCCTGGCGCTGCTCGGGGTCATCGACTCCGATGCGATGCCCGCCCCGCTGGAGCGGCTCGCGGACGCCGACATCGTCCGCATCGGGGAGATCCTCGACGAGGTGGGCCTGCGGTGACGTACGCGGTCGGCGTCGACGTCGGCGGCACGAAAACCGCCGCGGCGCTCGTGGGCGCGGACGGCTCGCTGGGTCCGGTGGCGACCGTCCCGACGCCCGCGGCGTCCGGAGGCGCGGCGGTGCTGGACGCCGTCGCGCGGCTCGTCGAGCAGGTCGCCCAGGGCCGTGAGGTCGTCGGGGTCGGCGTCGGGACCGCGGGGATCGTGGACGCCCGGGCCGGCCGGATCGTGTCCTCGACCGACACCTTCGCCGACTGGGTCGGCACCGACGTGGGCACCGGGCTGCGCGAGCGGCTCGGCGTCGCCCGGGTGCAGGTGCGCAACGACGTGGACGCCCACGCGCTCGGCGAGTGCTGGCGGGGCGCGGGGGCCGGAGCGGCGTCCGTGCTCATGCTCGCGGTCGGGACGGGCGTCGGCGGGGCGGTCGTCTTGGACGGCCGCCTGCGCACCGGCGCCCACCACGTCGCCGGCGAGGTGGCGCACATCCCGGCCGTCGGGGCGGAGGGGCTGCGGTGCCCGTGCGGGCGTCCGGGACACCTGGAAGCCCTGGCCGCCGGTCCCGGCATCGCGCGGCACTACCGCGCGCTCTCCGGTGCCGGGGACGAACCGGACGCCCGTGAGGTGGCGAGGCGGGCGGCGTCCGGAGACGCCGTGGCGCGCGCCGCGATCGCGGACGCCGCGGTCTGCCTGGGACGCACCCTGGCCGGCATCGTCACGGTGCTGGACCCCGATCTGGTGATCGTGGGGGGCGGCGTGCCGGGGATCGGTCCGCTGTGGTGGGAGCCGTTCGAGGCGGCCTGCCGGGCCGAGTTGGTCGACGTATTGGGCGGGTTGCCGATCCTGCCCGCGCGGCTGGGCCCGGAGGCGGCCCTGCTGGGCGCGGCGCGGACGGTCCTGGAAAGGGAGGAATGACATGGGAGTGCTGGACGACCTGCGCGGCGGGTTGATCGTGTCGTGCCAGGCGTACCCGGGGGAGCCGATGCTCGACCCGCGGACGATGGCCCAGGTGGCCGCCGCGGTGGTGGCCGGCGGGGCGGTCGGCATCCGCGGCAAGGGGTTGGACGACCTGCGGGCGATGCGCGAGTCGGTGAACGTCCCGATCGTCGGGCTGGTCAAGGAGGGCGCGACCGGGGTCTACATCACCCCGACGCTGCGCGCCTGCCTCGACGTGGCCGCGACCGGGTGCGAGATCGTCGCCCTGGACGGCACCCGCCGGTCGCGGCCCGACGGCCTCACGCTGGCCCAGACCATCGCGGGGCTGAAGGACGCCTATCCGGACGTGCTCGTGATGGCCGACTGCGGGTCGGCCGCGGACGCCGCCGCCGCGCAGCTCGCGGGCGCCGACATCCTGGGCACGACGCTGGCGGGCTACACCGGCGAGCGTCCGAAGACGGAGGGCCCGGACTGGGAGGTCGTGGACGCCGTGGTCGCCCTGGCGGACCGTCCGGTGTTCGTCGAGGGTCGCATCCACACGCCCGCGCAAGCGGCGGAGGCGATGCGGCGCGGCGCCGCGGCGGTGGTCGTCGGGACGGCGATCACGCACCCGACCACCCTCACCCGGTGGTTCGCCGAGGCGGTCGCGGGCGCCTGAGTCGGGCCGCTCGGCGGGCCGGGGACGAAGGGCCGGCCGTTGTGGGCTGCCGGGTCGAGACCTCAGGCGGGCGAGCGGACGGACGCTGCGGCGTCCGGACGCCGCGTCGGCACCCGCCACAGCACGACCGCCGCGAGCGCCAGCGCGACCACGCCATAGACCCCGACGGGCACCGCGGCGAGCCGCTCGGCGCCGTGCGCGAGGAGCAGGAACAGGCCCGCGACGCCGTTGAACGCGCCGTGGACCATCGCCGGGGCGATGACGGACCCGGACCGCTCCCGGCTCCACCACAGGACGAACGACAGCGGGATGCACACGGCCGCGAACAGGGGGATGCCGAAAGCCCAGTCGGGACCGTAGTTGTGGCCGAGCGCGATCAGCGGGGCATGCCAGAAACCCCACAGCGTCCCCGTGACGACGTTCGACCGGACGGCGCCCAGCGGACGCAACTCCTCGGCGAGGACGCCGCGCCAGCCGTACTCCTCGCCGAAGCCGAAGAGCCCGTTGACGGTGAACCCGGCGATCAGCGCCTGGACGAACACGCTCGCCACGACCACCGCGAGGGGGGTCGAGGGTGCCTGTGAGCCGAGTTCGTGGAGGTACTGGTCGAACTGCTCCTGGGTGGCCACCGTGCCCGCGCCGGGGAGGCCGGGTCCTGCGGTGGCCAGGAACACCAGGGCCTGGGCGGCCACGACGACGAGGTAGGCGATGAGGGTGGCCAGGGCGATCCGTCCCAGGACGCGCCAGAACCGGGCGCGCAGGGCTCGACCCTCGCGGCGGAGCAGGGTCGTTCGTCCGGCGACCTTCTCGGTGACCAGGCCCGCAACCAGGGGCGTCAGCATCGTGGCCGCCCCGAACGCGAGCGCGGTGAGCCCACCCCACTGCTCTCCGAGGACCGCGACGAGCGCGGCCGTCGCGATGGACCCCGCCAGCGCGATGCCGTAGAACAGACCGACACGTCCCCAGGCGACACGGTCGCCATGGGCGGGGATGACCGGCTCCGACGGGCTGGTCACCGGTCCTGCCTCAGATCGTGGGCGATCTCCGCGGCGCGCCCGGCGCGGGCGAGCCCGAAGAGGGTCGCGCCGGCGGCGCCGAAGATGGCCGCCGCGAGCGCCGGACCGACCCAGGGGCGGCGCCGGTCGGGCAGGCTCCGCACGACGGTCGTGGCGGCGCCGAGTGCGGCGATCCCGGACGCTGCGGCGAGCACGCCCGCGCGGGCCGGACGCGGGCGTCCGGACCCGGCGATCCAGGCGGCGGTCGCCGCGGGGATGAGCGTCGCGGCCAGGTCGGAGGCGGCTGCGCAGGCCTTTGGGGCGTCGGCGTCCGGACGTCCGTCCAGGGCCCAGTGGCGGGGCAGGCGCGCGGGCAACGAGCGTCCGCGGACGGCGTAGTGCAGGACCGTCGCCCAGGCCATCGCGATCGGGAACCCCGCGGCCAGGACGAACGCGTGGTCGGGGGTGGCGGCGAACGGGACGTCTTCGGCGTCCGGTTCGATGAGGCCGAGGCGGACGGCGAGGGCACCGAAGTTGGGCGTCCAGCCGGCACCGAAGACGTGCGCGCGCCACAGGCGGGGGTCGGCGGGCTCCCAGAAGCGGCGAGCGATCTTCTCGGCCGTGGGGCGGGTGAAGTCGTAGGGGATGCCGTGCCAGGTGCCGCGGCAACCGGGGGCATCCGCGTCGGCGGGGGAGCCCGCCGGGGGGTCCACCGGGCCGGCCTCGTCGGCGAGCGCCTGGACGTCTGCGGGGGTGGAGTCGGGGCCGAGGTGGTCGAGCATCCACGTCCGCAGGTCGCAGACGACGGCGTCGCGGAGGTCGGCGTCCACGGACGCGCCGACAGCGGCGAGGTAGGCGTCGAGGGCCGCCCGAGCGTCGGGGTTCAGGTCGCCGAGGGCGCAGGTGGTCATCGTTCCTCCAGGATGGTGGCGAGGTCGGCCGCGACGAGGCGCCAGGTGGAGGCCATGGCGGCCAGCGTGCGCGTGCCGGCGGGGGTGAGGGTGTAGTACTTGCGGGGCGGTCCGAGGGGGGACTCCTCCCACGTCGAGTCGACCAGCCCGGCCTTCCTGAGGCGGGCGAGCAGGGGGTAGACCGTCCCGGCGCTGATGGCGAGGGCGGGGTGGGCGGCGAGGTCGTCCACGAGTTGGCTGCCGTAGCGGGGCTCGCCGGCGAGCAGCCCGAGGATGGCGAGCTCGACGACGCCCTTGCGGATCTGGGGGGTCCAGGGTCCGGTCTGGAGATCGGGGTCGGTGGTCACGCATCCAGCGTAGGTCCGCAATGCGTGTAATGCAAGGTAACGTGCGTTGCACGCGCACTGGCGATACCCGGAACCCTCCTCGTGGCTGGGTCTGGCGGGCCAACGGGCCCTTTTCCGCTTGTGGATGCCGAAGTCGACCCCTCAGAAGCCGGTTTCGCCAACGAGAAGCGGGTAACGGCCTTTCGAGGTCGACACCAGGGCCCGGAGAGCCGCCGTGAGAGGATGGCGCGCATGACCGACCCACGTCTTGTCGACATCTGGCCGCCTCTGGGGCTCCGGATCGTCGCCGGAGACCTGGAATTGCGCGGAATCGGCGAGGCGGAGGTCCTCGACCTGCTCGATGTTGCGCGCGCGGGTATCCACCCCGAGGGCCCGTCGCCGTTCGCGGTGCCGTGGAACCTCGTGCCCGCCGACGAACTGCCGCTGAACTACGTCCAGTGGTGGACCAACCAGGTGGCGTCCTTCCGGCGCGAGGCCTGGACCCTCGACCTCGCCGTCCTCTGGCGGGGCGAAGTGGTCGGCTGTCAGGGGGTTGCGACCCGCGACTTCCTCACGCTGCGCACGGGCGAGACCGGGTCGTGGCTAGGGCTGTCCCATCACGGCCAGGGCATCGGGACCGCCATGCGCCAGGCCTTCTGCGCCTTCCTGGTCGACCACCTCGGCTTCGCGCAGGTCACATCGACCGCCTATATCGACAACCCTGCCTCGCGGCGGGTCAGCGAGAAGACCGGATACCGTCCCAACGGCGAGTTCCGGCATGTCCGGGCGGGCGAGGCCGTGGCGATGCAGCAGTTCCGGTTGGTCCCCGAGGATCTCGTCCGCGGACCCGATCTGAGCGTCACCGGCGCCGACGCTGTGCGCCGCCTGATCGGCCTGACCGGCTGACCGACCCCGGGGGCGCGGCCGCGTGCCGTGCGTCAGGCGAGCAGCGTCCGGTCGGTCATGACCTTGAGCTGTTCGAACTGGGCCAGCAGGTCCCGGACCGTCGCCTGCTGCTTGGCCTCGCCTTCGAGTTCGAAGACGATCCGGCCCTCGTGCATCATGATGAGCCGGTTGCCGAGCCGCAGGGCCTGCTCCATGTTGTGCGTGACCATGAGCGTCGTGAGTCCGTAGCGCGTGACCGCCTTGTCGGTGAGCGTCGTGATGAGTTCGGCGCGGGCGGGATCGAGGGCGGCGGTGTGTTCGTCCAGGAGCAGGATGCGCGGACGGCTGAAGGTCGCCATGAGCAGGCTGAGCGCCTGCCGCTGGCCGCCGGACAGCAGGCCGGCGTCGACGCCCAGACGGTTCTCCAGGCCGAGTTCGAGGGCCTTGAGTTCCTCGCGGAAGACGGTCCGCTTGGCCTTGCTGAGCGCCGGACGAAGCCCGCGGCGGCGTCCGCGGCTGTAGGCCATGGACAGGTTCTGCTCGACGGTCCCGTGGGGGCAGGTGCCGGCCATCGGGTCCTGGAAGACGCGGCCGACGTAGCTCGCCACCTTGTAGTCGGGCAGTTTGGTGACGTCGGTGGCGTCGATGGTGACGGTCCCGGCGTCGGGCCGGAACACGCCCGCCACGATATTCAGCAGCGTGGACTTGCCGGCGCCGTTGCTGCCGATGACGGTGACGAAGTCGCCTTCGTCCAGCTTGAGGCTTACGCCGTCGAGGGCGACCTTCTCGTTGGACGTGTGCGGGAAGAACACCTTGCGGATGTCGCGGACTTCGAGCATCACGCCTCCGTTCCGGACGCCGCGGGTGCGGTTTCGCTGGCGGCGACGGCCATCTCGCGCTCGCGGCGGCGGGCGCGCATGCGGCGGAAGATCGCCAGGCGCGGCAGCAGCAGCGCCACGATGACGAGGACCGCCGAGATGAGCTTCATGTCGTTGGGGTCGAAGCCGACGGTCAGCGCGAGCTGGATCACCTCGCGGTAGATGACCGAGCCGAGCACGACGGCGAACGTCGTCACGACGAAGTGGCGGCTGGGCAGGACGGCCTGTCCGATGATGACGGACGCCAGCCCGGCGACGATCAGGCCGATGCCCATACCGATGTCGGCGTAGCCCTGGTACTGGGCCATGACCGCGCCGGCGAGCCCAACGAGCGCATTGCTGAGCACCAGGCCCAGAATCTTCATGCCGTCGGTGGAGACGCCCTGGGCGCGGATCATCCGCTCGTTGTCGCCGGTCGCCTGCATGGCGAGGCCGAGGTCGGTGGAGAGGAACCAGTCCACGAGCGCGAGGATCGCCAGCACCACCAGGGCGAACACCCCCACCGACGCCCACGTGCCGAAGAGGCCAGCGTTGCGCATATCGGAGAGCAGGGTGTCGGCGCGCAGAAGGGGCAGGTTGGCCTTGCCCATGATCCGCAGGTTGATCGAGTAGAGCGCGATCTGCGTGAGGATGCCCGCGAGCAGCGGGTTGATCTTGCCCTTGGTGTGGAGCAGGCCGGTCACGAGCCCCGCCAGCCCGCCCGCCACGACGCCCAGCAGCGTCGCGACGAGCGGCGGGAGGCCTCCGACGATCCCGGACGCCGCGACGGCGGCTCCCGTGGTGAAGCTGCCGTCAACGGTGAGGTCGGGGAAGTCCAGCACCCGGAAGGTGAGGTAGACCCCCAGGGCCATGATCCCGAAGATCAGGCCCAGGTCGAGTGCTGCGATCATGCGCCGACGTCGGTGGCCTTGGCGACGAGATCGGCCGGCAGGGTGATGCCCATGCGCGCGGCGGCCTTGGTGTTGACGTAGAGCTTGAGCTCCTTCTGGGACTCCACCGCCATCGTGGCCGGCTGCGCCTTGCCCTGGAGCACCTTGACCGCCATCTCGCCGGTCTGGTGGCCGAGCTTGGTGTAGTCGATGCCGTAGGTGACCAGGCCACCCTTCTTCACCGAATCGCCCTCGCCCACCACGAGCGGGATCTTCTTGGCCTCCGCCACCTGGACGATGCTCGCCAGCCCGGACACCACGTTGTTGTCGGTCGGGACGTAGATCGCGTCCACCTCGAGCGCCGCCGCAGCTTGGGCGACTTCGCCGGTGTTGGTGACGGTCTTCTCGACCAGGGTGAGGCCCTCGGCCTGCGCGGCGGCGCGGGCGAGCTTGATCTGCACCTCGGAGTTGACCTCACCGGAGCTGTAGATGACGCCGACCGTCTTCGCCGTGGGCTTCACGGTCTTGACCAGCTTGATCTGGTCGGCGACCGGGTTCATGTCCGTGGTGCCGGACACGTTCGCGCCGGGCGCCTCGTTGCTCTTGACGAGCTGGGCCGCGACCGGGTCGGTGACGGCCGTGAACAGGATCGGCGTTTTCGTGATGACCTGCGCCGACGCCTGCGCCGTCGGGGTCGCGATGGCCAGGACCAGGTCGTAGCCGGAGTTGAACTTGTTCGCGATGGCGGTCGCGGTCGCCTGGTCGCCCTGGGCGTTCTGCTCGTCGTAGGTGGCGTTGATCCCGGCCTCCTTGAGGGCCTGCTTGAAGCCCTCGCGCGCCGCGTCCAGCGACGGGTGCGCCACGATCTGCGTCACGCCGATCTTGTAGGTCTTGGCGGCCACCGACCCGGACGCCGCGGGCGTTCCGGCCCCACCCGACGCGCAGCCCGTGAGGGCCAGGGCGGTGGCGGCGGCGATTGCGGCAAGGGCGCGCACGGGCGACTTCTTCATCGCAGGGTCCTTCCGGTGAGCCGACGGACGCCGTCGGCGCGTGAATGCGGGACACCGTAGCGGATTCGGTCCGCTGCCTGGACGGTCCGTCCAGGGGGTGGATGGGGAGGGGTGGTGCGATGGCGGTCCCGGAGTGGTGCCGCTCAGGCTGCTCCGGACGCCGCCGTCCGGGTGCGGCTGGGCGTCGAGTCGTCGGCGTGGCGGACACCCGTCGCGGCCGAGCGCCCTCTGGGCGAGGGGTGCCGTGCGCAGTGCTGCAGAAGCGTCGACAGCTGTGGGGCGTGTCGCGAAACCCCTAGTCAGCGTCTCTGCGTGCGCGGACGATCTCACCTGACGACGTTATTGCAGCGCCGCAGCACCTCGACGGTGCGGTGGTCGAGCGTGTGCGGAACGGTTGCTGCACAAGCGTCGCCAGTCAGGGGCCGCGTCGCGAAACCCCTAGTCAGCGGCATCGCCTGCCCGGGCGATCTCACCTGACGACGTTATTGCAGCACCGCAAGCGCCCCGACGGTGCGGTGGTCGAGCGTGTGCGGACCGGTTGCTGCACAAGCGTCGACAGCTGTGGAACGTGTCGCGAAACCCCTAGTCAGCGGCATCGCCTGCCCGGGCGATCTCACCTGACGACGTTATTGCAGCACCGTCGTCGCGCGGGGCGTCGGCGTCCCGGGTGGCGAGGTGCGACCCGCGGGCCGGTGTGCGGGCGATGCGCTGTCAGTAGTAGTAGGGGAACGGCGACCAATCGGGGTCACGCTTCTGCAGGAACGCGTCGCGGCCCTCCACGGCCTCGTCGGTCATGTAGGCCAAGCGGGTGGTTTCTCCGGCGAAGACCTGCTGGCCGATCAGGCCGTCGTCGATGGCGTTGAACGCGAACTTGAGCATCCGCTGCGCGGTGGGCGATTTGCCGCAGACCAGTGCGGCCCACTCCAGGCCGACGGTCTCCAGGTCGGCGTGCGGGACCACCTTGTTCACCGTGCCCATCTCGTACGCCCGCTGGGCGTCGTAGGTCTGTCCCAGGAAGAAGATCTCCCGCGCCACCTTCTGCCCCACCTGCCGGGCGAGATAGGCGGACCCGAAGCCCGCGTCGAAGCTGCCGACATCGGCGTCGGTCTGCTTGAAGCGCGCATGTTCCGCGGACGCCAGCGTCAGGTCGCACACCACATGCAGCGAGTGCCCACCGCCCGCGGCCCACCCGTTCACAAGCGCGATCACGACCTTCGGCATGAACCGGATTAGCCGCTGGACCTCCAGGATGTGCAGCCGCCCACCCTCCGCCTGCGCCCGGCGGGCGTCCACTGTGTCGCCGGTCTCGCCGTCGGCATACTGATACCCGGACCGTCCCCGGATCCGCTGATCGCCCCCCGAGCAGAACGCCCAGCCGCCGTCGCGCGTCGAGGGTCCGTTGCCGGTGAGCAGCACGCACCCGATATCCGCGCTCTGCCGGGCGTGGTCGAGCGCGGCGTAGAGCTCGTCCACGGTCTTCGGCCGAAACGCGTTGCGCACATCGGGACGGTCGATCGCAATCCGCACCGCCGGCACGTGCCGCGCCCGGTGATACGTGATGTCGCTGAACTCGAACCCCTCGACGGGCGTCCAGAGGGTCGGGTCGAACGGGTTGGCCTCGGTCACGTCCCGAACCCTAGTCGGGGGTCGGACGCCGCGCGACACGCAGCAAGGCCTGGACCGCGCCCCGCCGATCCGGACGCCGCCCGCCCACCCGCCGATCCTCCTCTGACCCGCGTGCGCCAAGTGCGCTTCGGCCCGCTGATACGGACGCCGCCCACCCCAACCGCCGATCCCCGTCGCCGTGGCGCGAAGGGTTGTTCGGAACGGGCTGGGCCCTCGCCGCGGCAATCGTAACGAAGTTTCTATTCGCTGTGACGCGAAGGGTTGTTCGGAACTCGTGCGTTCATGGCGAGCTTGTTCATCTTCGTGTTTCTATTCGCTGTGGCGCGAAGGGTTGTTCGGAACTTACGTCACGAGCTCGAGCGATGTTATTTATCGGGTTTCTATTCGCTGTGGCGCGAAGGGTTGTTCGGAACAACTACACCTACGCAGGTGGGGATGTCTGCTTCAATGTTTCTATTCGCTGTGGCGCGAAGGGTTGTTCGGAACATCGCCTACGTCAGCAACGTCCAGACAGCTTCGTTTCTATTCGCTGTGGCGCGAAGGGTTGTTCGGAACGCGAGTCTTTGGAGTTCACGGCCGCCCAGTTCCGTTTCTATTCGCTGTGGCGCGAAGGGTTGTTCGGAACATCTGCTGTATGCGACTGCGACTCCGATTCCCGTTTCTATTCGCTGTGGCGCGAAGGGTTGTTCGGAACATGTTCGTGATCACAGTTACTCTTACCATGGTGGTCGTTTCTATTCGCTGTGGCGCGAAGGGTTGTTCGGAACGACGCCCACTGGGCAAGCCCTGGTAATCAAGGTCATGTTTCTATTCGCTGTGGCGCGAAGGGTTGTTCGGAACTCTTCGGTACGTGGCTTGGCGAGTTCGAGGATCGGGTCCGTTTCTATTCGCTGTGGCGCGAAGGGTTGTTCGGAACCGAAGGGTCTGCAGACCAACCCGACTGCCGACGCTGCGTTTCTATTCGCTGTGGCGCGAAGGGTTGTTCGGAACCGAAGGGTCTGCAGACCAACCCGACTGCCGACGCTGCGTTTCTATTCGCTGTGGCGCGAAGGGTTGTTCGGAACCGAAGGGTCTGCAGACCAACCCGACTGCCGACGCTGCGTTTCTATTCGCTGTGGCGCGAAGGGTTGTTCGGAACCAAAGATGTTCATCAAGAACCGGCCGGCCCTCGTCATAGGTTTCTATTCGCTGTGGCGCGAAGGGTTGTTCGGAACCGCGGCCAAGGTCGACGCCATCGACCCCTCCTCTGTCGTTTCTATTCGCTGTGACGCGAAGGGTTGTTCGGAACGGTCAAGTCGTTTACCTTCCAAGGCCTCGTCTACGTTTCTATTCGCTGTGGCGCGAAGGGTTGTTCGGAACGAACGTTGACTTACGCCCGCGGGACGGTTGAGCGTGGGGGAGTTTCTATTCGCTGTGGCGCGAAGGGTTGTTCGGAACTCAGTGCAAACACGGAAGGAGCCACTATGGCTTTGTTTCTATTCGCTGTGGCGCGAAGGGTTGTTCGGAACCGAGATCGTCAACGCGTTCCACACCATCAGCGACGTTTCTACTCGCTGTGGCGCGAAGGGTTGTTCGGAACCAAGTCGAAGACGGTGTCGGACCACCCGAGGCGTTTCTATTCGCTGTGGCGCGAAGGGTTGTTCGGAACGGTCGAGGGCCGCCCGAGCGTCGGGGTTCAGGTCGGTTTCTATTCGCTGTGGCGCGAAGGGTTGTTCGGAACCAGCCCAGACCTGATCCACGTACTCGGGGGTGAGGTTTCTATTCGCTGTGGCGCGAAGGGTTGTTCGGAACAATGGGATTACTATCTGACAGGAGACGATCAGATGTTTCTATTCGCTGTGGCGCGAAGGGTTGTTCGGAACACGCCGACGTGCCCCCCGGGGCAACACGGGACGCCCGTTTCTATTCGCTGTGGCGCGAAGGGTTGTTCGGAACCCGCGCCTACATGGCGGCGCTGTTCGTTTTCGGTTTCTATTCGCTGTGGCGCGAAGGGTTGTTCGGAACGCGCCTCAACGCGTACGACGCCAACTTCAAGTTGGTGAGTTTCTATTCGCTGTGGCGCGAAGGGTTGTTCGGAACGGAGAGGCCCGTAGGCAGCTGGACGCCGACCGGTTTCTATTCGCTGTGGCGCGAAGGGTTGTTCGGAACGGCTGTGCGGTCTGCGGGGATCGGCCCGAGTACCTCATGTTTCTATTCGCTGTGGCGCGAAGGGTTGTTCGGAACTGAAGATGTTCCTTTCATTCATATCCCTACACACTGAAGGAGTTTCTATTCGCTGTGGCGCGAAGGGTTGTTCGGAACCCGTGGCGCCCTCGCCCGATGCGATGACGACGGGTTTCTATTCGCTGTGGCGCGAAGGGTTGTTCGGAACACCAGTTTCTTCGTTGACGTGGACGAGTTGTGTTTCTATTCGCTGTGGCGCGAAGGGTTGTTCGGAACGGGCAAGTCCCTTCGCATGGAGGCCGTGAGGATCGTTTCTATTCGCTGTGGCGCGAAGGGTTGTTCGGAACCGCCCAGGTCTACGGGGACGACTGCGACGTAGTTTCTATTCGCTGTGGCGCGAAGGGTTGTTCGGAACCCTGATGATCCGCTCCCG